>CAIMKO010000557.1 GCA_903841915.1 uncultured Chitinophagaceae bacterium
ATCTAGCTCTTCTCTTTGCATCGGCACTTCTACCGCTGTTGAAATCTTTGTCTGCAGATGTTCTATTAACGATGAATCAACACTGATAGGTGTTTCCAGCGATTGATTCAATAAAAAATTGAAAAAGGATTGTGCATTTTTTTTATTATTCTTTGCCTCAATGATGGAAGTCTCCACCTGGCTTACCTGCGTTCTTGCTCTTGCAATCACTTCTTTGGTAGCAACATTATTCTTTACCAATTTTTCGGTGAAACGCAGATTTTCATTCACACTATTCAATGCATTTTGATAAATATTCATCGCTTTATCTGTCTGTAAATATTGATAGTATGCCTGCTTGATCGTTTTTACCAATTCACGTTTATACACCAAGATGTCTTGTTGTTGTGTGTTGATCAATTCTGATTTTATTTGTTTGTTGTATTTGATATCGGTATTTACGATAGGCATCAATACTTCCATTTTGGTATCATGATAATCGTTCGGAAGAAAACTGATGCTCTGATTATTTATTTGCGGAAATTTATTTGTTGCCGTTAATTGATTTAAAGTTGAATAAACACCATTCAATAGATCACCGATGGGTAAATCAATGGAACGGCCACCATTGGCAACAGTATATTGTGCGCCAAAATTTACTTGCGGAAAAAACAATGCTTCTGCTCTTCGCAGGTCGAGTTTTGCTCTTTGCAGGTCGAAACTTTTTTGTTTAAGTGCAAGATTGCTGTCCAATCCCAACTTTACATATTGCTCTAATACGCCCTGACTTTTTACCTGACCGAAAAACAAGATCCCGGCAATGATGAAAAAGAGATGTTTTGGTTTTACTTTCATAATGATTAATTAATACTGACGTCAATAATATTAACAATGTTAAGTGTTCTGATAAATTTTTTTAGTTGGGCTTAATGGATGTATCGATGGTTCCTAATAACCAGTTGATGGATTGATGCATTACTTTTACCAATTGCTCTTGAGGAATTATTTTAATCAACCTGTCTCTTATGGCCAAAGAAACCATTCCATGTACTAATCCCCAAATAGCCATTGCCACAACTTCAACCGGTGCTTTTTGTATCAAACCCTTATCCATACACTCTTCCAGCAATGTTCTTAAACTGCCGATGGCAGTATCTCCGGCCGACCATTCGCAATTTTCCATTGTACTCAGGCATTCCATAGGTGCCCGCTGAATGAACATTACGTCATAAAATTCCTGATGGGTCATGCCAAATTGAATATAGTTCTCTCCCATTTTATATAAGCGCATCAATGGGTTTGCAATACCCGCGAGATTTTGGTTTAGTTCGATCATCTTCTCAAATCCTAATTGGTGTAAATAAAAGAAAATCTCATTCTTGTCTTTAAAATACAGGTAAACTGTGGTGGGGCTGTATTGAATCAGGTCGGCTATCTTTCTGATGGTAACATTGTCAAAACCCTCTTCCACAAACAGTTTCATGGAAGCGTCAAGGATCATCTTTTTGATGTCTTGTTTCTGTTTTTCTTTTCTTTCTGCAATTCCCATGATAAATAGATTACGATGCAAATATAATTAACAGTGTTAATTTTCCAAATTTTTCAACCATTTTTTTAATGGGATATTAAAATTATGCGTTATCGGGCGTGTTGGCGCAGCAATCACGGATCAAGAACAAGATTTGGTTTGATTTTATGGAAGAAATTGTCCGCCAAGCAATTTTATACGGGAGTTATATTTCTTACTCACTGAGTCTAACTCATGGCTAATGCAGCGTGGCTTGAATCTGCGGTTTTTTTGCTCTACCTCGCAGAGTCCATGCGAAGACTCAGCGGGGAGGAAAATAAAATAATCGTCACGCATCATTATACCTGCTTATTTCCTGTTAGAGGAAATCTATTTGATAAAATGGTCGTTAAAATTTGAGCCATCCCATTTATTGGAATCTTCGATCCACTGACAACTATGTTCTTTGATCTGTGATAAAATGGCCCAAGCCTCTTTTAATATTTTATCTTCATTAAATTGATGATGCAACAATTCTTGACTAACTGATCCAATTATTTTTCCGTTGCTGAGATAAATTTTATTGTGAATTAATTTCCCGATCAATGATTTATTTCTTGAAAAAACACAATTTCCCAATATCACTGCGATCACCGTTTCTTGATCTACAGAAATGATAATATTACTATGCAACCAGGCAATCAAATTTTGGGTTTCCCCTTGTATCGGATACATTTTTTTATTTTTTATTAGTTAAAACAATCATTTACATTTAGAAGGGAGATATAAAAATATCTCCCGTAAATTGAACATTATGATAATAAAGGATACCCAATTGAATGAATGGCGATCTCAAGAATATTGAATGCATTTTCCAGTTGTTCTCTTTCAATGATCAATGGGGGACATAACTGAATTACATTTCCCTGGGAGACCTTAAAACTTAATCCGTTCTTTAAACATTCATACATAACCTGTTCTGCTTCGCTAACAGCTCTTTCTTTCGTATCCCTGTCTTTTACCAACTCAATGCCCCATAATAATCCGATTCCGCGAACATCTCCAATCAATGAATACTTTTCCTGTAGCGCTGTCAATTTTTCTTTTACGAACAACTCGTCCTTCTTCACTTTTTCAAGAAGGTGATTCGATTCAATAAATTCAAGCATTGCCAATGCGGCAACAGATCCCAAGGGATTTTTTTCATGTGTATAATGACCCAAGGAAATATCTCCTGCAACATTATAACTGTCTCTGGCCACTATGGCTGCAATAGGAATGATGCCAGCTCCCAATCCCTTTCCCAAACAAATGATATCAGGCTCAATATCAAAGTGCTCGAAAGCAAACATTTTACCTGTTCGTCCAAAAGCAATGGGGATTTCATCTAATATCAATAATACATTGTGTTTGCAGCAAATTTCTCTAACGCTTTTCCAGTAAGCTTTTGATGGTATCTGTACATCTGTATTCCGGATCGTTTCTATAATAAAAGCACCAATATCAGCATTCTCTTCAATTATATTTTCAAGTTGCTCTACATAATGCAAATCATTTGAATCTTCTGAAAAAGGATTTCTATACGATTCTGATTGGTTGATATGTTCTACCCCCGGCATTAATGGGCCTAATCCCTGTTTAAACTGTTGTTCTCCTCCAACTGATATGGCATCCATGGATGCGCCATGAAACGAATCCCACAATGAAACCACTTTATATTTTCCTGTTACGATCCTTGCTAGTTTTAATGCCATTCCAATCGCACTTGTTCCACCGGGCGCAAATAATACACGATTTAATCCGGCAGGTAATAATGAAGAAAGTTTCTCTGCCAATTCAATCGCAGGCTTATTTGTATATCTGCGGGGTGAAAAAGGAAGAATGTCTAATTGCTGTTTTACTTTCTCTATCACAAATGGATTACGATGGCCAACCTGATGCAGATTGTTACCATGAAAATCCATGTATTTTTTTCCACTGACATCAGTGATATAAATTCCTTCACAAGATTCTAATACGTCTAAACAGGGTGTTGATAATGACTGATGAATAAAAGAAGACGCATCTCTTTCCAACCATTCTGATATTGCTACACTGTCCATTGTTCTATACCAATTCTTTCTCGTCTCTGAAAAATTCACATCACCTTCCTGTATCAGATTGTATTCTTTCATACATTAATATAAATAAAATTATCCACTGTTTTTTACAGATCTAGCAATGGCACATTTTTGCAGCCACTCTTCACTGAAAGGATCTATATCGCCAAACCGATGAATATCAAATGCTGAAAAATCGTAAGGATTGGGTTTACCCGCAGCCATTTCTGCAAAAGCCAATCCTACACCACCACAAACAGCAATGCCTGCACCCACACAACCTGTGGCAAACAGTATATTATTTTTTTTGGTTGTTGAACCCATACTTAAATAATTATCGGGTGTATATGCTGAAAACCCTGCGATATAATATTTCAAACCAATATCATAGACCCTTGGAAAAAATGCAGCCAACCTATCAATTACTTCTGACAGATCATTCATTCCTTTGTCATCACTGAATTTAAAACTACTGATATCATTGGGTATATCATTTGGTGAAACGGCGATAGATTGCCTTTCTCGTATTCCAAATAATAATGCTCCGCCTTCAGGTCGCAAATAAGCATTTACATCGGGCAACACAACCATGGGCATTGATTCAGGGAATATTTCATTTCTTTCCGTGATCCAGTACTGGCTGCGTACAGGAGCCAATGCTAAATTGATCCCGGCTTTTTTTGCCAATATGGGAGCCCATGCACCCGCTGCAATAATAACTACATCTGCGTCAATAATTCCATCTGTTGTAACAACACCTGTTGCAGTATCTCCATCCATTAAAATATCGGTTACTTCAACCCCCTGTCTGATATCTGCACCCAATAATTTTGCAGTTCTTGCATAAAATGTACCCAGTAAATAGGGATCGCAATAAGCCTCATCAGGCATATAAGCGATCTTTAAACTTGTTGATGCATTCAACCATGGCGCCATTTGTTCGGCCTTTTCAGCAGAAATATATTCCCATCTTTCCCCAAATTTCGAAGCAGTTTTTACTAATTCTTCCAGATCACTTACTTTAGTTTCCGAAGCAGCAATATGCATGATGCCAACGGTTTTTATGTCTAAACTTTCCCCTAACAAAGTCTCCATTTCTGCAATGGCGGTATAGGTTTGCTTAGCTAAAGGAATGAATTCCTTTTTAGCTCTGATCTTTGTGATCATAGCCGCCGCCCTGCTGGTAGCTGCATTACAGAGTTCATTTCTTTCCAGTACAATGATCTTTTTGCCTGGATTGTTTTTTGCATAATGATAGGCGATCGAATTTCCAAAAACCCCACCGCCAACAATTACAACATTTGCTTTTTCATTACTCATCTTATACAATTGATTGATTGAAATTAAATTTTTTATAGGTATTCGCGGATACGCGTGCGCCAATGATTATTAAGATCATTCCTACAAAAGCAAATACATAAAAGAGTAAACTAAAAAAATTCACCCAACTGTATTTGATCGTTACAAACTCTTTCAGCAATAAAACGATCACCGTACCCAGGTAACCGAATGCATCTGCGATATACATCACAAAACCAACATTGCCATGCACTTTAAAAGTTGCAAGCATCCGTTCAAAATATAAACAGTTGTATGGAACATAACCCATGTATAATCCTGAAGTAGCTGCAACAAACCAAATGAGTGGTGATATTACATGGAGTTGAAATAACAGGGTTGATATGACCGCTAAAGAGAAACCAAATAATATAACAACATAGGTTAACTGAAATGCTTTGTAATTATTTCTGATGATAAAAAAGCTTCCTACAATGGCAAGTACCAATAAAGAAATAAACGTGCTGGTTTGTGTAAAGATGTTGGCATTATTTTGAAAACCTGTTTCATTCCACAATTCATTGGCAAAGTCTTCGCAAAAATCTCTCAGAATGGTCAATAAAGAATAGGCTAAAACAACAGGAATTAAAATGGCGCCGAATTGTTTTACAAATGCTTTTCGTTCTTCGGCATTCATTGGTTTTCGAACTGTTCTATTGGCTATATCATCTTCTGTTGGTGGCGGTGTTTGCTGCAATAACCAAACACTAATAAATAAAGGGATGATAAATACAGCCCCCGCTGCAAAGGGCATCCACCATTGATTGATATTAAATTCCAGCATCAGATTCTTTCCAACAGTTTTTGCCAGACCGGAAGCAAAGATGAAACTGGTTGCAAGGACGGCACCCACTAATTCAGTCATTCTTCTGCCTTCTAAAAATCCAAATACCAGGCCCCAGATCATTCCCAATGGGAGTCCGTTTACAAACATGAAAATGAAATTAAATGGAAACGGAACGATCGCAAATAATAACAAAGAGACCCATGCTATCGTTATCAGCCACAAAATATTTGATGCCCTTTTTTCGGGTTTCATGCTGGCAATAAAACGGATACCATAAAATTTGCTGATAACATATCCGATCACCTGTGCGATTACCAATACTACTTTATACGAAATCCCAAACAATCTGTAGCCCTCATAAGAAGCAGCGGTAAAAGGTTTTCGAAAACCATACATGCAACCATACACGGCAAAGGAAGACAGCGAAACATACAATACAAATAGAAAGACAGGCGAGCGCTGTAATTTTTCTTTGATTGAGCTTGTTTGCAGCAGTGTAGGCTGTATCATCTGTAACATGGATTACAGTTTTGTCTTATCAATAATCAGGAGCAAATCACTCAATGAATTAATAATATAATCAGGATGGTAGTGATTTAACTGTTCACGCAGATAGGCGCCGGTTGTTACTGCTACAACAATACCACATCCGGCATTACGACCTTCTTTCACATCAACTTCCGTATCGCCAACTTTTACAACATCCGCTGCATGCTCTATTCCTAATTGCTGCATGATCGATTGGATCATAAAGGGATGTGGCCTTCCTTCCTGCACTTCATCACTACAAACAACAGTATCAATGAATGGGTTATTTTGCCATCCTAAACGTTTTAAAATAGTATCCGTAATACTTCTTGTAAAGCCGGTATTCAGGGCAACTTTAATGCCTCTTTCCTGTAAAGATTGAAATACTGATTCTGCAAAAGGAAGCGGTTCTAATTTTTTATCTTCTTCATAAAATTCTATCATGTTGTGTTCAAAAACAGAATGAATCTCATTGATGCTATGTTCCTCTTCACTTAATTCGGGCTTATATTTTTTTATGATCAGTTTTATTGCCTCTATTTTTCGATATCCCATTACTGCATCCACATCCGCAGCATCTACAATTATATTGGCCGATAAAAAAGCATTCCTGAAAGATTCATTAATATTTCCTCTATCTGCAACTGTTGTGCCCGCTATATCAAAAACCACTAGTTTGATCTGCATTGTTTTTTTCTGTTTTAAAGATTTTATGAATAGGTAATAAAAGATTGATCGGTTCTGCAACAGGGTGGTTTGCAGTAAAATTGTATCCCAAAAATCGGGCGAATGTTGCTGCCAGTTGTTTTTGATATAGTTGTTCAGGGGTCTTAATTTCCCCCATTGGCCTGGTATCAGGACCCATCGCTGCAATCCAAATTTGTCCGGCTTCTGCAATTTTTTGTCCATGATGCTTCCAGTCATCTTTTTTAATATCCCCGCGCCCATGGTCACAGGTAACGATCAAGGTGGTTTTATTGCTGTATTGAGGATTTGATTGAATATAATTCCACAGATCAGCGATCATTGCATCTTCAGCATTAGCACTTTTTAAATATTGGTCATATTGTCCGTCATGTGCAAAATCATCTGTTTCGTCAAATGCGATATACAATACTTTGGGCTGATATGTTTTCATATATTCACGAGCAGCCAGATAAGTAATGATATCTAGCCGAACATCTAAAGGCTTTGCAGTAAGAAATTGCATGTCGTTTATCAGTTTCAAATTCTCACCTTTAAACTTCAATGTATCTACATCTGAATTCACATAAATACCGCTTCGCCATTTATTTAAAATATAAGGAAACACATCCCATGTACTGAAAGCAGCAACTTTTCCGGCATATTCTTTTTGCTGGTTTAAAAATTCAAGAACATTTGTGTTTTTGTTCAATATCTTATCATTGGAATTAACTGCAGTATCCGGATACCCTGTAAAAATTTCATTATACCCCGGATAAGAAAATTTATAGGGGTTCGCATTATCTACCTTACTCTCATAATTTCTGTTACCATGTAATTGACCATTGGAACCGATCACATTCCATAAAAAGGGGAATAATTTTTTTCTCCTTTCATTCAAATCTGCGTTCCAGAATTTTTTTGATGTACCGGCACTGTCTTTTGTATAATTTTTATTTCGCAACAAAATTGAGTCTGCACCACCAAAGACCTCCTGCCAGCGCATTCCATCAAGCGTTACTACTACAATATTTTCTGTTTGTGCGATGACAGCATTATTTAGGCTGGAAAAAAGCACCGTAACAATGATCGCAATGAATGAAAGTCTCATAATTTTTTCATTAAATTTTTACGTGACCATGGGCTTAGAAAATACCTTGGGGTATTTTACCATCAGTTGAAGGAAATGGAAAATCCAGTAATCTTGAAACGATTGGGGCTATATCCTTTAAATTCATAACTGAAATAATTCCCCCTTTTTTTATACCTGGTCCATCAATAATAAATCCTGTTTGTATTTCCTTACTATCTGGGAAATGGCCATGTGTGCCTCCTTTAACAGCTTTAAAGGATTCACCATCGAAATCTTTATCAAATGCAGCATTGTGCATAGAGGATAATGCGAAAACAGCTTCGGGGTTTGCACCTACTTCCATCAATTTGCTTTTTTCAATGATCCTAAATAACTGTTGTATACGTGGCCGCAGAATAGCCCATACCCAAAGCCCCACAAACACCAAACCACCAACCCACGACAACACAACAACCCAGGAAAAATTTACG
>CAIMKO010000558.1 GCA_903841915.1 uncultured Chitinophagaceae bacterium
ATGAATGAAAGAGGAAAAAGTGCAGCTATAGGCAGATGTAAAAAATAAAACCTGTGAATCTAGCACAAGATACAATTTTTATATTATGTAATTAAAATATCTATTCCGCGGTTGTTGTCTTCAACCGTGTACAATGCTTTCATATGAATTGTTGTTAGTGTGAGCATCAGGCACCGAAACCAATTTTGGTGAGATCAATAAGGGAACAAATCTTAAAATGATAAATCGAAGCATGAACCCAATGGGTTCAAAATTTATAGCAGTAATAGACATAAAAAAATATACGACCCAATCGGGATGCAACAAAGTATGTATGATGTATTGCTATACACCTATAATCTTCATTTCCCAAAAACCTGTGGTCGCAACGAACAACAATGAAAATTAATTCTCGAAAGTTGAATAGAAATAGGGTGTTTTTGCTTCAAACTCTGCACTGCAGGTATCTACCATTTTATAAACTCTTGAAATACCCAATGCTTTTCTTTTTTCGTATACTTGTTCATCTGTGCAATCACCGTGCAGTATTCTAGCGATCTGTTCATCACTAAAGCCGTTCTTCTTTGATTCTTTCAAAAGATCATTAGGTAGCGTATCCAAAGAGTATTTACCAATTTCTTTTTCAATATTGCAGATGATCTGTATCTGATGAACGAACCATTTGTCAATTCCGGTTACCTGGGAAATTGTTTTTACTGTGACCCCTTGCATTAATGCATCTTTGATACGGAAGATACGATCCCATTTCGGGATCTTGATGTACTCAACAATTTCTTCACTCTTCATTAAACTCTTGCCGTAATATCCTAAGCCGACAGCTTCATTTTCCAAGCTCTGACAAGCTTTTTGAATGGCTTCCGTAAAACTTCTGCCAATGCTCATTACTTCACCCACACTTTTCATTTGTAATCCCAAAGTATCGTTTGCCCCTTTGAATTTATCGAAATTCCATCTAGGAACTTTCACGATCACATAATCTAATGCAGGTTCAAAATAGGCTGATGTTGTTTTGGTGATCTGATTTTTTAATTCATCCAATGAATAACCAATGGCCAATTTTGCAGCAATCTTTGCAATTGGATATCCTGTTGCTTTAGATGCCAATGCCGACGAACGGCTAACGCGTGGATTGATCTCTACTGCAATCAATTCTTCTGTTTCGGGATTTTGTGCAAACTGCACATTACACCCGCCGGCAAAATTTCCAAGGGAGCGCATCATTAAAATAGCCTGATTACGCATGTCCTGAAAAGAGGTATCACTTAAGGTCATGGCAGGCGCAACAGTAATGCTGTCGCCCGTATGAATGCCCATCGGGTCTAAATTCTCAACGGTACAAATGATGACTACATTATCATTCTTGTCACGCAATAATTCCAATTCATATTCTTTCCAGCCCAATACAGCTTTTTCTACTAAAACTTCATGGATGGGTGATGCTTTTAACCCTCTTTCCAATGCAGAATCTAATTCATCTTTTGTATGAACAAAACTTCCGCCCGTTCCGCCCAAAGTGAATGAAGGACGAATCACTAATGGAAATCCTATCTCTTGTGCAAATTCTTTCCCTTCCAGGAAACTATTGGCAACATGGCTTGGGGCCACTTTAATGCCGATCTTGAACATTAACTGACGAAATTTCTCCCTGTCTTCCGCTGTATCAATAGCAGCTACATCTACACCAATTAATCTGACATTGTATTTTACCCAAATGCCTAACTCCTCTGCTTCTTTACAAAGGTTCAAAGCAGTTTGTCCGCCCATAGTGGGCAAAACTGCATCAATCTGGTTTTCTTCCAGAATTTGTTCAATACTTTCAACATTCAGGGGCAATAAATACACCTTATCAGCCATCATAGGATCTGTCATGATGGTTGCCGGGTTACTGTTGATGAGAATTACTTTAATCCCTTCTTCGCGCAAGCTTCTGGCAGCTTGGGATCCGGAATAGTCAAATTCACAGGCTTGTCCAATAATAATGGGTCCGGAGCCAATAATGAGTACTGATTTGATCGAGTTATCTTTGGGCATGATTTTACAAATTGTGCAAATGTAAGGTTGTAATAGAAAAATGAGGGTTATTTTTTAAAATTATATTGCAGGCTCCATTCTGCCGCAAAGAATCGAATTTTTGAAAATTCTTGTTGAATAACTTAATAGTACAATATGACTGAACTAAAAGAAGGCTTAAAAGCGCCTCTATTTAAAGGAGTTGATCAAAATGGCGATACCATTTCATTGAAAGATCTTTTCGGCAAGAAGCTGATTTTATATTTTTACCCACATGATAATACTCCTACATGCAGCAATCAGGCATGCAATCTTCGCGACAATTATTCACTGCTGATGAAAAACGGCTTTCATATCATCGGAATCAGCACAGATGATATGAAGAGCCATAAGAAGTTTGAAAAAAAATTTAATCTTCCCTTTTCATTAATTGCTGATACAAATAACAGCATTTCAGAAAAGTATGGGGTATGGGGCTGGAAAAAATTTATGGGTAAAGAATATGTTGGTATGCATCGCACAACTTTTCTGATTGATCAAAATGGAAAGATCAAAAAAATCATAGAAAAGCCTGAAACTAAGCGCCACGCCGAGCAGATTCTCATGGTTTGGGAAGAAAAATAGCCATCATTTCAACTACTACGTGTCATTTTTTTACTACAAACTTATTGTGTAACTAGCTATTTAATTTGGGCCAAATCAAGGGTAGATTTATGCTTTGAAAAACTACAATTTCCAAACCATGAAAATACCTCTTTCACGTAATGAAGAAGATAGGTTGCGAGAACTGTACGCGCTTAATATTCTTGACACGAATTCTGAGGAGGAGTTTGATGATGTGGTTGAACTGGCTTCAAGTATTTGCGATGTTCCCATTTCACTGATCTCTTTATTGGAAATAAACCGTCAATGGTTCAAGGCAAAAAAAGGAGTAAGCATCAATGAAATGCCACGTAAACAATCGTTTTGTGACTTTACTATTTCTACAGAAGAAGACTTTTTTGAAATTGAAGATACTTTAAAGGATCAGCGATTCATCAATCACCCATTGGTAAAATCAGAACCGCATCTGCGTTATTATGCAGGCACGCCTTTAATAACAAGTAAAGGATATAAGGTAGGCACTTTATGTGTTGCAGATATAAAACCGAATCATTTAAGCACTCAGCAAATCTTTACATTAAAAGTATTGAGTCAACAGGTATCAAAAATGATCGAACTAAAACTCAGCAACAGGAAATTAGAAAATCAAAATCACCATCTGCGGCATGAAAATGAGATGCAGCAATTGATGCTTTCTATCATTGCACATGATGTTCGTAATCCGATCGGTGCGATCAAAGGAATCATGGATTTTATTACCGCCAATGATGTTCCGGAAATTGATAAACAAAAATTGACATCAATGTTTTCCGATCAATTGGATACAACACTCGATCTGTTGAATAATCTTGTTGACTGGAGTAAAATGCAAATAAATAAGGCTGAAGTGGTCATAGAAAAAATAAGCCTTAACGAAATGACAGAGGCATTATTTAAACAATTTAGGTTAAATGCCAAATTCAAAAACAATCAGTTGTTGAATTTGGTAGATCAAGAACTCTTCCTGCGAACTGACAATAACATGCTTCGTTTTATTTTGCGTAACCTCATTGCCAATGCAATTAAGTTCACCCAGGATGGAACAATTACCCTTTATGCCCATGGTGAAAAAGATAAAATTGTTTTTACTGTCAGCGATACAGGAACTGGTATGCCAAAAGAAAAAGTCGAAAATCTTTTTAATAAATCACAAACACAAAGTACGCCAGGTACGAATCATGAAAAAGGAAGTGGACTTGGCTTAATACTCACAAAAGGATTTATTGATTGCCTGAATGGGACTGTTGAAGTAGAAAGCGAAGAAGGTAAAGGCACAACGATCTTCTTATATTTCCCGCGATAGATTTACATTTTTTCTCAGTGTTTTATATCTCTTTTCTAAGAGATATTTTTTTACCGGCTGCTGTCTTTTCTATCATCTTTCTAGCGTAGCACACGTATGCTTCTAATTTTATGAGCAGCAACATTCTGTTTAGACTTGAGTAATCAACAAAAAAATCAATGTATATTTAAAATTCATTTTCAGTAAAGTTGTTTTATGAGGTCATTTCTATCATTCATCACATTATTTGTTTTGATCAACGCCTCCGCACAAAAAACAGATAAGCATTTACAATCTTCAGTTGAAAAATTAATTGGGGGCTTTCATGGTAAAGTTGCTGTATTTGTGCACGACCTGAAAAAAAATAGAACAATCGAAATAAATGCCGATTCGCTATTTCCTACCGCAAGTATGATCAAGGTGCCCATATTGATCGGCGTGATGAATAAAGTTGAAAAGGGTGAATTGCAATATCATCAACCGCTTATTTACAAAGATTCATTGCTGTATGCAGGCGTGGATATTTTGGGATCATTCAAAAACAATGAAAAAATAGAACTCAGTAAAGTGATGATGTTAATGCTCACAATGAGTGATAATACTGCAAGCCTTTGGCTTCAGAGTCTTGCGGGCGGCGGGTCTCGTATCAATGAATTAGTGGATAGTTTGGGAATGAAATCGACCAGAGTAAATAGTAGAACTCCCGGAAGAGAAATGAATAGAGCAGAATTTGGTTGGGGGCAAACTACGCCACGAGAAATGGTAAGTTTACTGGAGAAAATTTCCAATGGAAAAGTTATTAATAAAGAGGCAAGTGAAAAAATGCTGCGATTATTGGGTAGAAATTATTGGGATGAAGAAGCCATTTCACAAATTCCAACCGATGTTTTTATCGCAAGCAAAAGTGGTGCAGTAGATGCTACAAGAAATGAAGTGTTATTCGTGAATGGAAAACATTGCCGTTATGTTTTTTGTATTTGTACAAAGAACAATGAAGATAAAAGCTGGGGATCTAATAATGAAGCTTGGGAATTGACCAGAAAATTATCTAAGCTGTTGTGGGATTATTATAATTAGTGTTTATTTAAAGATCCAGTATACGAATAAACTCATCACATATGCCAATCCGGTCATGTAAATAAATTGTATCACCGGCCATTTCCAACTTTTTGTTTCCCGTTTTACAACTGCAAGCGTGCTCATGCATTGCATTGCTAAAACATAAAAAACCATTAATGATAAAGCTGCAGCAAGTGTGTAAACCTTGGTGCCATCTTCATTCTTAGCAGCCTGTAATTTTTCACGCAGGGATGTGCCGTCATTTTCTTCTACACTGTATAATGTTGCCATGGTGCCTACAAAAACTTCTCTTGCCGCAAATGATGTAATGATGGCAATGCCAATTTTCCAATCGTACCCCAAGGGTTTTATAACGGGCTCGATCGCTTGACCTAACAAACCGGCATAAGAATTTTGTAATTTTTCTGCAGATAGATTTCTTTTTATTGCATATTGTTGCTGAGGTTGCTGCTGTAATATTACCGCATATTTTTCCTCCACTTTTTTCATTCTGTTACCGGGCCCAAATGAACTTAAGAACCACAAGAGCAAACTGATGATCATGATTATCTTCCCGGCGTCCATCACAAATATTTTTGCCTTCTCAATCATCGTGATACCAACATTTTTCCAGCGTGGTGCACGATAAATAGGCAATTCCAAGATGAAAAAACTTTTTTCTTTCAAATGTATAAATCCTTTCAAAACATAACTGACAATTAATGCCATAACTAATCCCAATAAATACAACCCCATCATTACCAAACCTTGTAAACTCAGAAAGCCGAAATAATATTTATTGTTGATAACAAGTGAAATTAAAATAGTATAGACGGGTAATCTGGCACTGCAACTCATCAATGGAGTAACCAGAATCGTTAATAACCGTTCCTTTTTGTTTTCAATATTCCTCGCACTCATAATGGCTGGTACGGCGCATGCAAACCCACTGATCATGGGCATTACACTCTTGCCGTTTAAACCAACTTTACGCATTAATTTGTCACTTAAAAAGCTAATACGAGCCATGTAGCCACTGTCTTCAAGAATAGTGATCAAGCCAAATAAGATCATGATCTGGGGAATGAAAACGAGGATGCCGCTTAATCCGGCAACAAATCCGTTTGTAATTAAATTACTCCACCAAGTTTCAGGCAAATTTACACTGAGATAATTTCCGATCTGTTTGAAAGTCCATTCAATTCCATCCATCGGAAAACGGGCAAGCCAAAAAATACTTTGAAATAGCAAGAACAAAACAGACAATAAAATCAAATAACCCCATTTGCGATGCAATAAAATATCATCCAAACGGTCAGTAGATCTTTTCTTTTCCTGCGGATCCGGCTCGATCACGTTTTTCTTCATGATCTGTTTGATATGTTGATACCGTTGTAGTATTTCTTCGGCCTGCGTTTTGGTGGGATTGAATTTGTTTTCTATTTCAATTTGCTCGATCGTATGTTGAGTTGCTTCATCAAATGGAAAACTTTCGTGACTGATAAGATGATGAATAGCGGCATAATCACTCAACTGCGGGAATATTTTTTGAATGCTTTCAATGGCAGCGGGCGCTAATTTTTTATTATCAATAAAGTCTGTCAGTGATGCTTCATTATGTTTTGCTGCGATCTGCGTCAAGGCTTTATTCAATTGTGGTAAACCTTTATTCTTTCTTGCGTTAACGGAGATAACAGGCACACCAAGCTCTTCTTGCAAGCCTGCTATATCGATCTTGATTCCCTTTTTAGCAGCGAGGTCATTCATGGTCAATGCCACAACAACGGGTACCTTCAGATCGATGATCTGACTGCAGAATAGCAGGTTACGTTTTAAATTACTCGCATCGGCCACCAATAAAATAATGTCAGCTTTAATATCTTCATCTGCATTCATTAAAACTTTATAAGAAACCCATTCATCAGCACGACGAGGGTACAATGAATAAGTTCCAGGCAGATCAATTAATTCAACTTTAGATCCATCTTCCAGTTCAAGGGAGCCTGTTTTTTTGTCAACGGTAACACCGGGGAAATTGCCTACTTTCTGGTTCAATCCCGTCAAGGCATTGAACAGTGATGTTTTACCACTGTTGGGGTTGCCTACTAATGCAATATGTAATGCAGCTTTTTTCAATTGTTCTTTTGCAGTTGGCAAATGTAACTGTGAAGGGTAGGTTGCGGTTACGCGTTCGGGAAAAGAATATTTCTATAACAATAACAACAAGAGATTTTGTACGTTTACTTTTGTAAGAACTCAAACATCTGGAAGTATGAAAAAATTGTTGCTAATCATTTTACTGATTCCGATATTCTCGGTTGCACAAAGCAAAAAGAAAAAGTTGAAGGCTGAACAACTGGCTAATGCAACACTTGCGGCAAATTTGAAAGGTCATGTGCAGTATCTGGCTGATGATAAATTGGAAGGAAGAAGAACCGGGACGCAGGGCGAAGTTTTAGCGATGCAATACATCAGTAAGCAATACGAACAGATCGGAATTGAGCCCAAAGCTTCCAATGGTTATGTGCAGGAATTTGACATCGATGAAGGAAAACAGGCCAGCGATAGGAATACTTTTATGAAAGTAAATGATAAAAAAGCGGAGTTGAATAATGACTTTTTCCCTTTAGCCTTTAGTGCAAGTAAAGCTGTAAAGGGTACACCAGCTGTGGCTTTGAATGAAAGTGGGCAACCCTGGTTCAAAGATGTAAAAGAAATTTTGGACGAAAATCAGAATAACCCGCATTTCGATATTTTTGATTTCATTAAAAAAGATGCCGATAAGATTGCAGAAAAGGGTGCTACCGCTTTGGTTTTATACAACACTTCGTCGCTCACCGATAATATACTCTTTAATAAAAATGATAAATCTACTGAAACAAAGATCCCGGTACTCTATATAACTAAAGAAGGGTTTAAGAAATATTTCAATGATTTGTCAGCTACATTGAACATTGAATTAAGCGTTGGTTTTGTACAAAGGATCAGAAAAGCAAGAAATGTGGTTGGTTTTATCAATAATAATGCGGAAAACACTGTTATTCTGGGTGCGCATTATGATCACTTGGGTTATGGAGAAGATAAAAATGCTTTGGATACCGGACACCTGATTCATAACGGAGCGGATGATAATGCCAGTGGTACTGCCGCTTTGATAGAATTGGCAAGGTTGTTGAAAAAATCATCACCTAAAAACAATAATTATCTCATCATTAATTTTTCAGGAGAAGAACTGGGCTTATTCGGAAGTAAATACTGGTTAGAACATCCAACTACAAAGATCAGTTCCAATTACATGATCAATATGGATATGGTGGGAAGATATGATACTGCTCATAAATTAACCATTGGCGGTTATGGGACATCTCCTGTTTGGGGCGAAGTTTTTCAAACAACGACCGATAAAAATCTAATAGTAAAATTCGATAGTTCAGGGGCCGGACCAAGCGATCATGAAGCATTTTACAGAAAAGATATGCCGGTATTATTTTTCTTCACAGGAAGCCATTCCGATTATCACAAAGCAACAGACGATTGGGATAAAATTAATTATGATGGAGAAAGAGAAATTGTGCAGTATATCTATAAATTAATTGCCGCAACTGATTCGAAGGGAAAATTAAGTTTTACAAAAACAAGAGAACAGCAAATGGGACGCAGCTCCAAGTTTACGGTGAGTTTGGGTGTGATACCTGATTATGGTTACAGCGGTACCGGTGTAAGAATTGATGGCGTTAGTCAAGGTAAATTGGCAGAACGTATCGGTTTGCAGGCAGGCGATATTTTATTGCAAATGGGGGAATACAAATTTGTGGATGTGATGAGTTACATGCAAACATTGAGTAAGTTCAAAAAAGGCGATAAAACAAAACTTGTCATTAAAAGAAAAGACGAAGAAAAAGAATTTAATATTGAATTTTAAATTGTGGCAAAACATATACTGGATATTGTATCTCTGAATGAAGATTTCTTCGAAGATACCCGCCTGCTCGGTATTACAGCGCCGTTGAAAAATTATCAATTTTGCTTGCAGTTGAATAAATTGGCAGGCTTTGACTTTCGTTTAAATGCTGATTATGAAATTCATCTAAAGAAAAAAGACCGCAGTTATTATTTTAATATTTATGAGGCTAAGGAACCGAATAGTTGCTTGATTCATTATTTATATCACAACCAATTTGACGGTGAATATTTATTGCCCGAATTTAAGCATATGGATTTTTTATGGCTAATGAAAGGAGATTTGGTAGATGATGAAAAATGTAACTGGATCAAACAATCCATCAAATCGATCAACGGTGTTCAAATGGTGGCAGAATTAACCAACGAGCAAATAAAGAATAAGGGCAATATGGTTTTTTGATGCAGGCAATTGGTTTAAAATACGGCATTGTTGCGAATTACTCTAATACAATATTGCGTTTAACAGCAAAAAAATAGATAATGTGGACAGAACAAAATAATTCATTGTATAAAAAGTTTTTATTTAAAAATTTCTCGGAAGCATTCGCTTTTATGACACGTGTTGCCATGGAAGCAGAAAAAATGGATCATCACCCCGTCTGGACGAATGTGTATAATCAAGTTGAGATCTGGTTAAACACGCATAGTGCCGGTGATATTGTTACAGAAAAAGATCATCAGTTAGCAAAAAGGATCGATGCATTGTTATAATTGCCATTCCACTTCTCCCCAAACAAAACTTTCCTGTGCCGCGCCACTGACCATTAATTCGCCGGCTGTATTTACACCTTTGATCACACAATGAAAAGCAGCATTCTTTTTTTTCAAACGAATCGGTTGGTTCAGTTTGTATAAATGAAGATTATACTCTTCCAATTGCTTCTTTGTAGCTCCTTTTTTTAATTGAGCAAAGCGTTTTTGTAAACAAATACAGAGCTCTTTTGCCAATAAAACAGTATCGAAATTTTTCCCTGTGATCTGTTTTAAGGAAACAGGATTGGCCAAATTCTTTGGAAATTTTGTTTGATTAATGTTAATTCCCAAGCCCGCAACCGCCCATTTCCAAACTGCCTTGCCTGCCTTATTTGTTTTAACCGATGATTCAATCAAAATACCGCCTGCCTTCCTGTCACGCCAATAAATATCATTTGGCCATTTTATCTTGGTTTCATCACCTGCATATTTAGCAAAAAGGTCATGAGCAGCTAATGACGTAGCAACACTGAGCAAAAACTGCTGATGTATCGATAAGAATGCTGTATCAAGGGTTACAGAGAGCAAGATATTGCTCCCGGATTCAGCATTCCAGGCCTTGCCCCTTTGCCCTTTGCCTGCTGTTTGTTCCTGTGCAAAGTAGGCCGTGCCGTGTGCAGCCAAATTTGCTTGCAACTTGTCAAAGGCATAGTTATTGGTGCTGTCAACCGCATCTAATTCTATGAATGGATGACCGATTGTATTTATGGTAGAAGAGGATGACAAAGAATTGCTACTTTTGACGAAGATAAATGAAGCCAGGCAGTTTAAACTTGGACATTGTTTAAATCATTTCCAAATAATAAGTGCAGGCAAATAAAATAAAGCTGAAGTGTATACGTCTTTCATGGAAAGAAAAGAAAGCCACCATGGTTGAAAGAACACTTTATCCGAGTAACAAATATTATTTCACAATTAATTCGATTAATTATTGACAACTCTTTCAGTTTTGAGCAGCCGTAAAAAAAGTACAGTTACAAGGCTTACACGTAGTTCTAAGATCTTTAAAACCATTATCAAAGCAATTCAGGATAAAAAGGGTGAGCAATTGGTAAGTCTGGACCTTCGCAAAATCCCGGAAGCAGTGGCTGATTTTTTTATCATTTGTCAGGCAACAAGCAATACACAGGTTCGCGCTATCAGCGATTTTATTGAAGAGCAGGTGAGATTGAAATGCGAAGAAGCACCTTACAAACACGAAGGTAAACAGGGGTTACACTGGGTCTTGATCGATTATGTGAACATCGTGGTTCATGTAATGCAGCCCGATACCAGAAAATTTTATAGGTTGGAAGAAATGTGGCACGATGCTGCACTTACAGCTCACGATGAATAAATAAAGTATCGTTGAGATTGAATTATTGATAAGTTGAAACATTATTAATTGAAGTAACCGATTTATGGCACAAGAAGATAACAAACCAAAATTTCCTTTTACCAACAGTGGAGATGATAAAAGCCCACGAAAGGGTCCTAAGTTCAGTATTTATTGGATATATCTGATCATATTTGCAGTATTGGTAGGCAGTACTTTTTGGAAGTTTAGCCCGGAATCCTCCGCTACATCACAACAAGAGGTTTTTCACAAGATGATCGCTCAGGGGGATGTTGAAAAGTTAGATATTATCAGAAATAAAGGATTGGTAAGGGTTTATATCAAGTCAGATAGTATCGTAAAGCCTTTTTACGAATCAAAACTGAAAATAAAACTAGAACCTTCAAAAGTTAAAGGGGTACCTCTTTTTCAATTCAATATTACGGACTTAAAGGTTTTTGATGATGATCTGAAAGACTTTTATAAAGAAAATCCAACTGTAGAACATGTTGCGTCTTATCCTAAAGATGATTCAGATTTTCTTGGCGGACCAATTGTAAGTACAATTATATCCATGTTAGTGATCGTTGGGTTATGGATATTATTGATGCGCAAAATGGGTGGTGGTGGTCCCGGCGGCGGTGGTCCCGGTGGTATTTTCAATATCGGAAAATCTAAAGCAACATTATTTGATAAAGGCGCTAAAGTAAATATCACCTTCACCGATGTAGCCGGGTTAGATGAGGCAAAAGTGGAAGTGATGGAAATTGTTGACTTCTTAAAAAATCCCAAAAAATATACTTCACTTGGTGGTAAGATTCCTAAAGGTGCTTTATTGATCGGTCCTCCGGGAACCGGTAAAACATTACTGGCTAAAGCAATGGCAGGTGAAGCACAAGTTCCTTTCTTCAGTTTAAGCGGATCAGATTTTGTGGAAATGTTTGTTGGTGTTGGTGCCAGCCGTGTTCGTGATTTGTTTAAACAGGCAAGAGAAAAGGCACCATGTATCATTTTTATAGACGAGATCGATGCAATAGGAAGAGCTCGTGGAAGAAATGCTATCATGAGTAATGATGAAAGAGAAAATACATTGAATCAATTATTGGTGGAAATGGACGGTTTTGGTGGAGATACCGGTATCATTATTTTGGCAGCAACAAACAGACCTGATGTGTTGGATACAGCATTGTTAAGACCCGGAAGATTTGATCGTCAGATTTCAATTGATAAACCCGATGTAAAAGGGCGCGAAGCAATTTTTAAAGTGCATTTAATGCCGATCAAGATTTCTGAAACCTTAGATATTTATAAACTGGCAGAACAAACACCGGGATTTGCGGGAGCAGATATTGCCAATGTTTGTAATGAAGCGGCATTGATCGCAGCTCGAAAAGATAAACTGGCTGTTGATATGAGTGATTTTCAGGATGCCATTGATCGTGTGATAGGCGGATTAGAAAAGAAAAATAAAATAATCGCCCCATACGAAAAAGAAGTGATTGCTTATCACGAAGCCGGTCACGCAATCTGCGGATGGTTCTTGGAACACGCGTATCCTTTACTAAAAGTTACGATCGTTCCGAGAGGAACAGCTGCATTGGGTTATGCGCAGTACACACCAAAAGAACAATATTTATATAATACCGATCAATTAATGGATCAGATCTGCATGACTCTGGGTGGACGTGCAGCAGAACAGATCTTTTTCGGTAAGATTTCTACGGGTGCATCAAACGATCTGCAACAAATAACTCGAATCGCTTACAGCATGGTTACTGCTTATGGTATGAATGATAAAATTGGTAATGTAAGTTTCTACGATCCTACACAAGAACAAACTTTTACAAAACCATTTAGCGAAGAAACGGGAAAAATTATTGATGAAGAAGTAAGAGGAATCATTGATGACGCATATCAACGCACTTTAAAATTATTGACTGAGAAAAAAGCGGAAGTAGAAATATTGGCTAAGGAATTATTGGATAAGGAAGTATTGCATAAGAGTGATGTGGAAGAACTGATCGGTAAACGTCCTTTTGAAGAAAAGAAGATCTTAGAAGACATCGAGCCGGACCCTATCGGTGGTGTACCGCCAGCTGATATCATTGCACCTTTACCAATTGTGGATGATAAAGTGCCTACTCCAAAAATCGAAAATTAATATTCATCTGTAATTGTGAAGCGATGGCAAATACAGCAAAAGAAAATATTTTAAAGAAAATAAGACAGGCACTGACTCATCCAGTGCCTGTTCCTTTTCCGCAAAGTGAAGGAAACGATAGTGTGTTTCAATTATCAACGAAAGAATTGGAACTGGAGTTTGCAGAAAATTTTACCAGCTTGCTTGGAAGATTTTCTTTCTGTGCAGATGAAAAAGAATTGGTAGAGCAACTCAGCACTTTAGCAACTGTCAGAAAATGGGAAAGGATCTATTGTGTAGAAGATGATATTAAACAAAACTTATCAGCAAATGGATTTACAAATTTATCAGCAACTGATCTAGCGGCCTGCGATGCATCTATCACAACATGCGAATTATTGATTGCAAGGACAGGAAGTGTCCTATTGAGCAATGCATCGAAAAGTGGAAGAACCGCAAGCGTGTATGCTCCTGTTCATATTTGCATTGCATACAGCAATCAACTGGTATATGATATTAAAGACGGTTTACAGATTCTGAGAGAAAAATATAAAAACAATCTTCCTTCATTAATTAGTTTGGCAACCGGACCAAGCCGTACTGCTGATATTGAAAAAACATTAGTAGTTGGTGTGCACGGACCTAAAGAAGCATTTTGCTTTTTGGTTGAAAAGCAATGAGTTTTTCCTTTGAGTTCAAATATACATAGGCCCCTGATTTATCTTAACCTGCAAATTTATCGAACTATGCGGCTTATTCTTTGCTGTGCGAATCAGTTTATTTATGGAAAGAACCTTGGAATGTGCGACACAATAGCTACTGTTATCTAAAACAAAGGCCCGCCACTAAAATAAATTTTTCACACAAGAATAAATAAGGAGATTGCATTTATCTTTATACTGCTATGAATTCTGTATACAGCATATTTGTTTATGGGTCTTTGCGAAAAGGATTTCACGCCGAAGCATATAATTATATAAGCCGCTATTTTTATCTGGTCGCCGGCGATGCAAGGGTGAAGGGGAAGTTGTATGATCTCGGTGATTACCCGGCTGCTATTGCGACAGATGAAAATCATTTTATTATTGGCGAGTTGTATCATATAGCTGATGAAAAAGAATTTAGCTGGGCAATAGCACAACTCGATGACTATGAAGGGATCAATGTTGAAGCACAGGAACAAGCAATGTATAAGCGTGAATTGACAAAAGTGAATATCAATAATGAAAGTGTAATGGCATGGATCTATTGGTTTGCTGGCACTGTGGAGGGAAAGCCTGAAATTACGAGTGGGGATGTATTCGACTATTTTGAACAAAAGAATAAATGATCATACTGAATGAACATTAACCCCGATAAAAAAATATATTTCCTTTCTGATTTTCATCTCGGAGCACCGGATGCACAAAGCAGTTTGATAAGAGAGAAAAAGATTGTTTCTTTTTTAAGCGCTATTCAAGATGATGCAGCGGCAATTTTTATCGTTGGCGATATTTTTGATTTTTGGTATGAGTACAAAGAAGTCGTTCCTAAGGGGTATGTTCGTTTACTCGGAAAACTGGCCGAATTAACAGATAATGGCCTGCCTGTTTACTTTTTTGTGGGCAATCATGACATGTGGATGAAAGACTATTTTCAAAATGAATTAAATATCCCCGTTTATTTTGAACCCAAAACATTTGTTTGGAACAATAAGAAATTTTATATAGGACATGGTGACGGGTTAGGCCCAGGCGATCATGGCTATAAATTCATCAAAAAAATCTTCCGCAATAAATTATGCCAGTGGCTATTTGGTCAACTGCATCCCACATGGGGGATTGGGTTGGCCAATTATTTAAGCACAAAAAG
>CAIMKO010000559.1 GCA_903841915.1 uncultured Chitinophagaceae bacterium
GATCACTGACCTTTTTCATTTCGCCTCCTCGTTCACCGGTAAAGCCAATCGTTATGATGCCTTTTTCTTTAGCTGTATCAAAAGCTTTAATAATATTAACCGAATTTCCTGAAGTGCTGAATCCTAATAATACATCACCTTTTACACCAATGCCATCTACTAATCGTGCATATATAACATCGTAACTGTAATCGTTGGCAACTGCTGTTAAGTAAGAAGTATTGCAGTGCAAAGCCTCTGCAGGTAATGCTTTTCGGTCTTTGTAAAATCGGCCGCTGAATTCTGCCGCCAGATGTTGTGCATCGGCTGCACTTCCGCCATTGCCGCAAAACAAAACCTTATTGCCATCTTGAAATGCTTTGCTGATTAAATCAACAACATCAGCTAATCTTTGATGCACGGCAGTATCATTCAATAATTGTTGTTTGGTTTCAATAGATGCTGCAATGATCTTTTTGATCTGTTCGCTCATAATATTTTTATTACACTAATTACACAAATTTATATTCACTTTGTATTTCTAAGTTCTTACATCGCATTTAAATTGTTGTCCATGTTGTTAAACCATGTTGTGTAAACTGGTATGGCCTTATTTCGCCGCCAAAAGTATTTAATGTATCAATTACTTTGTATCTGGTATTATTGGGGCAATAAAAGGTCATAAAGCCACCGCCTCCAGCACCGCTAATTTTTCCGCCTGTTGCACCTGCTTTTTTTGCGGCGGTATACATATCTTCAATTAAGCTGTTAGAGATATTATGTGCCATTTTTCTTTTCTGCTCAAAACCATAGTCCAATATTTCACCTATCTCATGTAAACGACCTTTCAATAAGGCTTCTTTCATCATTTTTGATTGTTCTTTCAAATGATGCATGGCTTCAATACTTTTTATATCCTTTTCAATTACATTTTTTTGTTGTTCTTTAATGATGGTGGCACTTTCTCTGCTGCTGGATGTATAATACAATAGAAGATTATTTTCCAACTCATTCAAATATTCCTGCCGTATACGCAATGGATTTACGATCACTTTATCTCCGTCATAAAACTCCATAAAATTCACACCACCAAAAGTTGCTGCGTATTGGTCTTGTTTACCGCCTGCTAATCCCAAGTCATTTCTTTCAATATCATACGCATAATGGGCAATATCATAATCGCCTAAGGGTAGTTTCAACATTTCAACAAATGCACCTATGATGGCAACAACCAAGGTAGAGGATGTTCCTAAGCCGCTTCCGGCAGGTGCATCTACAAAAGTGGATAGACGAAAATTGGTTAATGGCAATCCGTAATCTTTTTGAATACGATTATAAACTCCTTTTACGAGATCCAATTTTCCATCAATTGGTAATTGATTCATCCATTCGAATCGTTGCTCTTCTTTTCTGTCCAATGCCTGAATGATGATACCATTCTCATCGATGGGTTCGATCGATGCAGCAGCATACAATGAAATTGTTGCATTCAAGATAGCACCACCAAATTCATCACTGTAGGGGCTTACATCCGTTCCGCCACCGGCCAATCCTAGTCTTAATGGAGCTTTACTTCTGTAGATCATTTTTATTCATTTATTAGCAGCATTTGATTTTTATGGCAGCTTCGTTGCATACACTCTTGTACTTTTGGTTCAATTATCTGCAACGTAAATCGTTAATCCTAAGTCGAAAGTATACTCGTCAATTAAAGATACCCAACTCGCGATTGACGACTCACGATTCTCGATTAACAATCGTATCCACTAAGATCTTCCAGCTGTATTTCTTTTTCTCTTCGCGAAGTTGCGGTAAAAAATAGTCTTCGCCTAATTCATAGAGTTTGAGGATTTGTGTGGCTACAGAAGTTGGTTCAGGCTCTGCCACTAATCCCACTTTTCCGTCAGGAACAAGATCAGGCAATCCGCCTACATTCGTAACCAGCATAGGCTTTTCAAAGTGATAGGCGAGGGGGGTAACGCCGCTTTGCGTTGCATTTCGATAAGGTTGTATCACAAAGTCTGCAGCACTTAAATAATAAGCCACTTCACTGTCGGAAATGAACTCAGTTCTTAAGATCAACTGTGACGAAATATTTAATTGAGCGATCAGGTCGTCGTATAATTTTCTATCCTCATAAAATTCTCCTGCAATCAATAATTTGATATTCGATTCCCTGATCCTTTCATCATGCATTGCTTCCAATAAAATATCCAATCCTTTATATTTTCTAATAAAGCCAAAAAATAAAATGATCTTTTCCTCGACATTCAATCCTAATTTTTCTCTTGCCGCATTTTTAGGAATCGCTTCTCCAAAATTATCATACAAAGGATGAACGATCTGCCTAGATGGTTTGCCGGTAAATGATTTCAGATCATGTAAAACCTTTGCACTCATCGTTACAAATGCATCGATCGGTTTTACAAAATATTGTGTAAAAGGTTTATCACCGAAACGTTTTTCATGCGGAACAACATTGTCGGCAATACAAACCACTTTGGTGAATTTATTTCTTTTCACTAATCTCAGGATTGTTCCTAAGCAGGGGCCCATTAATGGAAGCCAGTACCGAACAACAATGATCGCAGGTTTTATTTTCCTTAATTCATTGCCGATCTTTAGCCAGTTCAGCGGATTCACAGAATTGATGCAAACTTTTATTTTAATATCTGCTGGTGCGGGTTCTGAAGAATACTGCGTGGTTCCTGGAAACAAAAAATCAGGATATTGTAGAGAAAAAGTATAGATGGTTGTATCGAACCCTTGCAGCTGAAACTGTTTTGCCAATCGCTCATCGAATGAAGCCAATCCTCCACGCAATGGGTGTGCAGGGCCGATGATAATGACTTTTTGATTCATTCGGTAAAATTAAAAAAGACCGATCTTGTCTTCTATGAGGTACACATTTCGTTCTGCAGCATTTCTTGCAACAAGTTCAGCGACGAATCCTGAAAGAAATAATTGCATGCCGCCAATCACTGCTGTTAGCGCAATATAGAATGCAGGTTTATTTGTTAAGCTGAAATCTGAGTCAATAAATTTTGCAGCAATAAGATAAACAAAACTTGACAATCCGATCAGGAAAAAGATAGTGCCCCATAAGCCAAAAAAGTGCATGGGCCTTTTGCCAAATTTGTTTACAAAACTGATGGTGAAAAGATCGAGGAATCCATTTACAAAACGTTCCCAGCCAAATTTGGTAACGCCATATTTTCTGGCTCTGTGTTCAACTACTTTTTCGCCGATCTTCTTAAAGCCTGCCCCCTTTGCGATCACTGGGATATAACGGTGCATTTCGCCAAAAACTTCAATGCTCTTCACTACTTTTCTTTTATAAGCTTTTAAACCGCAATTAAAATCATGCAGTTTAATGCCACTGCTCAAACGTGCGGCTGCATTGAATATTTTGGAAGGTATATTTTTGGTAAGCGTATTATCGTAACGTTTCTTTTTCCAACCGCTTACAATATCAAATCCATCTTCAATGATCATCTTTCTTAATTCAGGTATCTCGTCAGGAGAATCCTGTAAGTCAGCATCCATCGTGATCACTACATCGCCTTTTGCAGCTTTAAATCCTTCATTCAGAGCAGCACTTTTTCCGTAATTGCGTTGAAATTTTATCCCTTTAAAACAATTGTATTTCTGCGAGATATCTTCGATCACATTCCAGCTGTTGTCGGTGCTTCCATCATCAATGAATATCACTTCATAGGATAAGCTATTTTCAATAAGCACACGTTCTATCCATGCACTTAGTTCGGGCAAAGACTCGTCTTCATTCAAGAGAGGTATGATGATCGATAGATCCATTTCTTATTGCTGTATTGGATGAAAATTAGGATTCTTTTTTGCAATGGCCGCTCCCAATAAAGCACCCAATGCTCCGGTGATCAAATTGATCATTAAACCACCGGCTAAGAATGAAATTACTAATACTTTTCTTGCTATGGTCATTCCTTCCTGCATTTCTGCAGCAGTCTTGCCCTGTTTCTTGGCTTCTTCTACTCCCAATTGTACAAAATGATCGATCTGCCCGGGGAATAAAATATATACTGAAACCAAAGTATATAGAAACAAGATACAGGTAATTACAGCAGCGGTGTTAAAACTATGTGTGAATAAAATTCCAAAATTTACA
>CAIMKO010000560.1 GCA_903841915.1 uncultured Chitinophagaceae bacterium
CGCAAAATTCTCTTCCGTCTCTACCCATTTCGATGTGTTGCCAAGTTTAATGATGTGGTTGAAAAATAGTTATGGATTGAAGCTGCCATCACTGGTCAACTGGATGGGCAGTGGTTTAGACACAGCTAGGAACTTCAGAAATATTCATGCCTATCCTTTAATGCAAACAAAGAATGACATCATCGATTTTGTAATGGGCAATTATATGATCAATGATAACAATTTATTTAAGATCAATCAGGATATGAACCTTACACCGGTTGAAGATGATTATACGCTCAATCAATTGAAAGCAGCATTTGAACTATTTAAAAAGAAGAATAATCAATTTATCAATGGGGGAAAATTAGTGCCTGACAGCCTGCTGCAGCAATACCTTCCCAAAAAATAAAATAGTTTTTCAAAATGCTCTTTGAAGCATCATTTTCAGTGCAGTATGTCATAATAGTCTTCCAGGATTTTTGTTACCAGGGGTCTGTACACTTGCCAAAAAAAACTTTCCCTTTCCTGTTTTTCCCTGCTGTTGTATAATAGCCAGACAAAATATTGGATTCCCTTTAAATAAGAGGTTTGAAAAAATATCGGATTATCGCAAAAATCAGTCGAGAAATAACAGAACCGGTAGTCATCATTCATATGCATTGTAATTGCCGGAAAACTGGAAGGGATACCATTATTCTTCATGATAAGATTACCAGCAGGATTGGCATCAATGATAAAGGATGAAAGCACACGATTCATTTTTGTGTCTACATTGATGATATCGAACCAGAAGGAGTATTTAATGATTTCCGGTATCTGATAATGAAGCTGAGCTTCTGAAGTGCTGATGATATACGGGATATCTTTATTTAAATGTGTCTCATTTTCCAGCACTTCTACTTTGTCGTCATTACGCACAAAAGCAATACCGCTTTTAGAGAAAGGCCATCGATTGCCGTGTTGGTGTTTATAATTTCTGATCAACCATTTAGGTAATTCAAGATTAACGGTTGTATCCAACGAATCAAAAAATCTGCCGATCCATCCCGTCCATTTAATGCCGAAATCAGCTTCGAACTGATAGCGTATCATGTTATTGGTAGGAGAACCCAAACAATTGAATTCGGTGATGATCAATTTGTGATGCTCTTTCATTTTCTCCAGAAAATACAGATCCTGCGAGCTCATACCGCCATACACAATACCGGAACGTTCTTTCTGATCATTGACATCATACCATTCATTTGTATAGACCCCGTAAGCATCAGTAACATAAGCCATATCGGCATCCCTGCTTAATTGATTCAGCTGGGTTTCGGAGAATCGTTCCAGCCCCTTTATTCTAAACTTCCTGTTTTGTAAGGGGAAAAAGCCATAATAGTCTTTATCACCCTGATATAATTCCGAATTGTCTTTTGAAAATTTTTGTTGATTCAATACCCAGTTCAGGGAAATATGTTCCTGCCCTTTTTTAGTTACTACGGTCTTGTCAATAATAGCCACAACAAGTTTTCTCTTTGGGATGCATAACCAGATGACCCACATCCATAATGGAAACAGCAGGATAAAAAAAACAATGAAGCTTATGATCTTTCGCCTGTTTTGTTTTAAAGAAGCCCTGCTCAGATTTATTTTGCCGGACAGCATAGTAGCTTGTAATTATTTTAAA
>CAIMKO010000561.1 GCA_903841915.1 uncultured Chitinophagaceae bacterium
CCGTTTCTTTTATGGTAACATTCTTATAATGCTCTTTAAAATAAGGTATGATAGCGGTGGGTAATTCTGCTTCAGTAACTGCAGTCTCTGTTTCCTTCAATATTCCTTTCGCGTCATACAGTGCAGACATCTTTTTACCCGACTGCATAAAATCTACCTCATAATTACCATCCTCCTTATCCCATTTAACGTTTGTAACATTTGGGAAGTCTTTTGCAAATGCAGTTCTTGCCGCATCCGTTGTTTTTGATTTATGTTGTGCATGAAGATTGAAAACGATCAACAATGCAAAAAAGGGAATTATCTTTTTCATAAAAATCGTTTGAGTCTCAAATTTATTGATGGATTCTGCAGCAATTCTGAATTGTACATTATCCTTTTGTTTTTTGTTTGAATAATAAACGGATCATACTCGGTAATACAATTAACAAGAGCGGCAATGCCACAATAAAACCGCCGATCACAGCAATGGCCAAGGGCTGGTGCAACTGTGCGCCGGTGCCAATCCCCAAAGCAATGGGCATCAATGCGATCACCGCACCCAATGCCGTCATTAATTTAGGGCGAAGCCTGGTTGAGATCGAGTAGATAATAGCTTCGTCAACATTGTTCGATTGCTTCAATGATTCCCTGAATTGCAAGAAAGTAAAAATAGCATTCTCTCCAATGATACCGATGATCATGATCAATCCTGTATAACTGCCCACATTCAATGCTGTATTGGTAAAATATAATCCCATGTAACTTCCGCTGATACCCAGTACGGCTATACATAAAATGATCACAGCCACTTTAAAGTCTTTGAATAAGAAAAGTATCACACCAAAGACCAACAGACTTGCAGCGATCATGATCACCAATAATTCTTTGAATGATTGCTGCTGATCTGCATAAGCTCCCCCATACACTACTGCATAACCCTGCGGCAAACTGATCTTTGCTGACACTTCTTTTTGAATATCTCTGATCACAGTTCCCAGATCCTTTCCTTCCAGTCTTGCCGTAACAACACCCATGGATTGCAGGTCTTCTCTTTGAATTTCCGCATCTCCGGAATTGATATGCACATTCGCTAACTGATCGATGGGCTTTAGTTTTCCGCTTGGTAAGAACACAGGTGTTTTTGCAATATCTGCTACACTCAATGTTCTGCTACCCGGATAAACTAAACGAACATTACTCAGCTGCTCTTTATCGTATACTGTTCCAACCACGTTTCCTTCGAGTGACGATTGCAATTGGAATTGCAGATTGGCCGGCGTGATCCCGTATTGGGCTAATATGGAACTGTTGGGTTCTATATTGATGGATGGGCCTGCGATCACAATGCCATCAAACACATCGGCGGTACCTTCCACATGTGTTACAATATCTGCCACCTGCTTGGATAGTTCCTGCAATTTAGATTGATCATTACCAAATATTTTTACTTCAATGGGTTGAACGGATGTCATCAGATCGCCAAGCATATCGCCGATCACCTGTCCGAAATCAATTCGCAAAGAGGGTTGCGAAGATTCTACTCTTTTTCTGATATCACTGATCACTTCTTCGGTTGTCTTGCTGCGATTCTTTTTTAACTGAATTAAATAATCGCCACGGTTGGGTTCGGTGATAAAGAATCCCATCTGTGTTCCTGTTCTCCGGCTATACGCTTCTATCTCAGGAATGGTGACCAGCATCTTTTCTACTTCACGCAATATCCTGTCTGTTTCTTCCAATGATGTTCCGGGTGGTGAATTATAATCGAACACGATACTTCCCTCATCCATCTCCGGCAAGAATCCTGTTTCTAATTTTGGATAGATATAATATATTGAAAAAACTAAAGCTATAATAATTAAAAAACTAAAATAAGAACGCTTGATAAAGAATCCAACCCAGCGCTGACTTTTTACAGCATGCGATACTTGCTTTTTATTCTTCAGTGAATTAACACTGGCATCTCTGGTAAACAATAAATAAAGGACCGGCAAGATGATCCATGTTACAAAGAAGCTGCAGAGCAATGTGATGATCATTGTATCAGTCATCACTTTAAAATAGGCACCGGCAACACCACTCATCAATACGAATGGAAGAAAAATAACAATGGTGCTTAAGGATGATCCCACCATGGCAGGAAATAAATAATGGATGGCCTTCTGTACCAAACTGGTGGTGGGTTCTTCGGGATGTTCTTCATGCGTTCGATGGATCTGTTCTGCCACAACGATAGCATCATCGATGATCAATCCGATGGCGGCCGCAATAGCACCCAGTGTCATAATGTTCAGTGTTTGTCCGATCGCATACAAACAAATAATGGTGAGTAAAATAATAACGGGTATTGTTATTAAAATAACTGCACTTGCTTTGAAGCTGCGGAGAAAAATGATCGCAACAAACATCGCAAGGCCTAGTCCTATCCACAAACTATCGGTCACACTTTTTACAGAATCTTTTACAAAATCGGCTTGCACATAAAACGGTAGTATCGAAACGTCTTTTGGAATGATCTTTTTCAATGCTTCCAGTTTCAGGTTCATCTTATCGCTCAACTCAACGAGGTTGGCATTAGGTTGTTTGATCACAGCCAATAAGATACCCTCATGTCCGTTGGCGTTGATCTTGACATATTCCTTTGCTTCCTGAATCTGCACATCGGCAATATCTTTCAGCAAAACGATGCGTTTTCCGTTATTGCTGATGACGATGTTTTCTAATTGTTCTTTTGAACTAACTGCAGCATCCGTTACGGTGAGATATAATAAACGATAATCACTTAAGTAACCATTGGAGCGTATGAAATTAGTTTGGCTTAATGCGGTATTGATATTATCAGGCGTAATGCCCAGGCTACTCATTTTTTGGATATTCAACAGCATCCAGTATTCCTTATTCTTTCCGCCAATCACGCGTATCTCCGAAACGCCCTCCACTTGTGATAAAAATGGCTTGATGGTGTACATCGCCAACAATTTCATTTCTATGGGTGATCTTGTTTTACTTTCCAGAGAGAATCCGGTGATGGGTAAAATGGATGGATTCATTCGCTCCACCGTAATATTAATATCGGGTGGTAATGTGTTCCTTATTTCATTGATCTTGGATTCTATTCTTTGCTGACTGATATCAATATTTGCTTTCCAGTCCATGAAGGCAGAGATCTCACAAGTTCCTCGGCTGGTGGTACTGCGGATCATCTTCAGATCGGGTACTTGTTTCACAGCATTCTCCAGCTGCCGTGTGACAGTGATCATCATTTTCTTAACGGGCTGCTGACCCGCATCTGCAATGATCTTAATTTTAGGAAAAGTGATCTCCGGAAACAATGCCGTTTGCAATTTGCTGTATGCAAACAATCCACCCATGATGATGATGACCACCAAAACAGTAACCGGGTTTTTATAGGCTGTGAAAAAATTCTTCATCGCTGCTTTATTTTAGGATGATCACTTTTGCTGTATCAGTTAATCCGTAATTGCCGGTCAATAAGATCTTATCGCTTGCCGAAAGAATAGGAGAGATGATCTCCACATTATTCATCGTTTCCAAACCTTTCTGCACCGGCACTTTTACAGCAGTAACACTATCAATTAATTTCATGATCCAGAATTCAGTTTGTGTTTCATTACTCAGTACGGCTGATTTAGGTAATGATGTTGTATTGATCTTTGCCTTTTTTATCAGGCTCACTTTGGCAATTAAATTCTCCGGGATCTGTTTGTCGCTGTTTACTTTAATGATATAATTCTGTGTTTGCGATACCGCATCCATCGTTGGCATGGCTGCATCCACATGACCATCTAAAATTGTTCCGTCAGGCAATTTTAACTGCAGTGCACTATTGTTGGGTAGAAATGGTTTTAATTCA
>CAIMKO010000562.1 GCA_903841915.1 uncultured Chitinophagaceae bacterium
AATTGATTGGTCATGAAGAAATTGATATTCTGCGGATGATAGAGATAATTCGAAAACAGGTCGACCCTTCCTTTATAGGTGAACATCTTTTTAAATGTATTATTATAATTGACCGTTGCAAAAGCACCTAACTGTGCCAATGTATGTTTGCCGGAATCAACTCCGTACTGTCCCTGATCAGAAAGAAATTTATTCATCACAATGACGGTCCTTGATGTTAACGGCGATAAGAACACGCTGAATTTATCACTATGCTTATAATCAAAACCCGCTGATAAGATCAGGTATGCAGGCGATAAGACGGAAGAAGAAAATACCGCGCTGCCATTTGGATAGGTATACCCGTCAAAGAATTGAGAGCGAAAATTAAATAAGCCTGATACATACCACTTACCCAATGTATCCATCTTATAACCATACTTACTCAGAAAATCGAAACGATCATCGTTCTTCCTGCTGCCCAGACTGGTAGTTTGAACATAGCCGATATTCACATCAATATTATTATCCCAGCTATGCCTTCCATTTCTATAAAAGAAAAAGTAATTGAAATAAGAACTGATGGACATTGAAAAATTATCTCCTCCCGCAGCCCAGTTACTCAAAGAACCCTGCGATAAATTAAAACTCAGTAAGCCACCCTTTTTCCATTTCCAGACCGTAGTATCGGGATCTTTCTTAATGGTCCGGGAGGTTTCCTTACGGAGATTATCTACCACTGCTTGCTGTGCCATTGTATTCAATACCGGCATTATCATTAAACAACAAAAAACAAGTTTCTTCATTTTTTAATTTTTGCGCAGCAAAAGTAAGGTTTGGGAGATAAAATAAATGGTTAAGATTATGCCAAACTGACATATACAAAGGGATTTATGTATTTTCGTTCTCCAAATTTTATCGAATACATGGAAATACTGGATTTACAGCAAACCATTCATGATGAAACCAAGCAGGGTGAGGCCTATTCGCCTTTTGAGTCGGACCCCAATCAGTATAAAAAGAGGTTTTATATTGAAAGCTATGGCTGTGCCATGAATTTCAGCGATAGTGAGATAGTAGCCAGCATTTTACATACAGAAGGATATGGTGCTACCAAACATTTTGAAGACGCTGATCTGGTTTTGCTGAATACCTGTAGTATCCGGGAAAAAGCAGAACAAACTGTCAGAAAAAGATTAACCGAGTTCAGGAAGACAAAACAGAAAAAGCCCGGTATGCTGATCGGCATTTTGGGTTGTATGGCAGAACGTTTGAAGAACAAACTATTAGAAGAAGAAAAATTGGTGGATCTGGTCGTGGGACCTGATGCTTATAGAAGTTTACCCGGATTGATCCAAGAAGCTGAAGGCGGACAAAAATCCGTCAACGTTTTATTAAGCAGGGATGAGACCTATGCCGATATCTCTCCTATTCGTTTAGACAGCAATGGCATTTGCGCCTATGTTTCCATTATGCGCGGCTGCAATAACATGTGCAGCTTTTGTGTGGTTCCCTTTACCCGCGGAAGAGAAAGAAGCCGTGATGCATATTCCATCATTTCAGAAGTAAATGACCTTTACGCCAGAGGATTCAGAGAAGTAACATTACTTGGACAAAATGTGGACAGTTATCACTGGATCGATGAAAAAAAGCATGAGACTGTAACATTTGCAAAACTGCTGGAACAGGTTGCAATGGTATCACCCGAACTGAGAGTGAGGTTCAGCACTTCGCATCCGAAAGATATCACCGATGAAGTGCTCTACACCATGGCCCGACACGAAAATATTTGCAAATACATTCACCTCCCTGTTCAAAGCGGCAGTTCAAGGATATTGCAATTGATGAACAGAACATACAGCAGAGAATGGTATCTGGCAAAAGTAGATCGCATCAAAGAGATCATGCCTGAATGCAGTGTTTCAGCAGATATCATCACAGGCTTTTGTACGGAAACTGAAGAAGATCATCAGGAAACTATCAGCGTAATGCTGCATTGCAATTACGATTACAGTTATATGTTCTTTTATAGCGAAAGACCGGGTACACTAGCAGAAAAAAGATATGCCGATGATATTCCCGAAGAAACAAAAAGAAGAAGACTGGCTGAAATAATTGAAGTACAAAATCGTCTTTCTAAAGAAAGTAATTTGAAAGACATAGGCAGAGTGTACAAGGTTTTAATAGAAGGTGAAAGCAAGAAGGACAATAAAGACTGGAAAGGAAGAACATCACAAAACAAAGTGCTGATCTTTCCGAAAGAAGAGCATGGTTTCAAAGCCGGTGATTATGCCATGGTAAAAGTGAATGAATGTACACAGGGAACATTATTGGGGAAAATTGTAACCCCCAACCCCTAAAGGGTAGTGTTATTAAGTTAAGGATTGTCACTCTGAGGCTCTCGAAGAGTGATGTGATGAATAATCGTTCTTTATAAAATCATGTTTCGAGAGCCTCAACATGACATTATGTTCTTTAACTCAATAACATTGTCTTTAAAGAGAGTTGACTGAAATTTAATAATCAAAAGTCCCTTAAAAATTAGGGAACAATATATATGGATCTACAAAGTATTAAAAAC
>CAIMKO010000563.1 GCA_903841915.1 uncultured Chitinophagaceae bacterium
CAGTACGATAAGCGACACATTGCCGCTTTCAGGTAAATTATATTCTATCGTTGTTGAAACATTGACCGGATTGGGTGCGATAAATAATTTCAAACCATTGGCATCATCGTTCACATTTGCAACAGCTGTTGCCAGAGAACCATTCGCATTGCGATTGGTATATACATAGTATTCGCCCGGCTGCAATGTGATGGATTGTAAGGCGCCTGTTGCAGTGATGATCGACCCCGTCAAATAACTGTACCATGTTCCTGCAGTTGGAAAAGCAACAGAACCAGTTTGAGCAACCACGTCAAAATTTCCTACTACAACAATATTGAGAGAATCGCTTGTGATCTTTAATGATTTGAAAGTATTGGCCAGATCGTATGAGATCGCTCCCGTTGTGAAGGTCGCTGCGTAATTGCTTGTATTTCGGAGTTTGAATAATTTCGAATACACATCATACAATCCTTTTCTGTTCGCATCAGTATAATAATTCCATGTTACGGGTTTCATATCTAAGCGGCAGTTTGTACTAATCGTTCCGTTAACACAGGTATTGATACTGTAATCATATCCCAATTCACCAAATTGCCAGATCATTTTCGGACCCGGGATCATGGCAAAGATGGAAGCAGCCATTGCATTTCTCTTTAAAGCTGTGGCAAGGTCTTTCGCAGTATAAGAACCGCTGCTGTTGCCGTACTGAAGATTTTTATACATCAGCCTTTCTTCATCGTGGCTTTCCTGATAGGTAACCAGGTTAGGTTGTGACCAGTTTCTGTTCGTATAAACTCCCCAACTCAAATCAGAACTAGACGCAAAACCCATGGTGGCCTGATTGTAGTTATAGTTCAAATTTCCCCAGACCAACATCCCATAATTAGCTTCCACCGTTTCTTCCGAATTATCAGCAAACATTTCTAAAATGCAATACGCGTTAGATGAAACTGATTGTATCTTATCATAAATATTTTTCCAGGTTGCAACCCTTGCTGTATCATAATTGGCCATGGCAGCATCATTACAATTGTTGCCCAATGAATCACAGGTCCTTTTTTGTGTAAAGCCTTTTGCCAGATCCCATCTAAAGCCGTCAACTTTGTATTTTGTCAGCCAATGCGTAATGACACGGTTACGGAAATCAATGGTCGCCTGACTCAGGTGATTAAATTGGTACCCCACATTAAAATCGTGTGTTGGATATTGATTGAACCAGGGACTATTGAGCGCAGGCACCCCTTTCGTTGCGTCCCAATACATTTGAACCATGGGCGATGAGCCGAATGAATGATTCATGACCATATCCATTACAACGGCCATGCCCTGCTGATGACAAGCATCAATGAATTGACGCAATGCAGTTTCTGTTCCGTAAAATTTATCGGGAGCAAAATAAAAATTTGGATTATAGCCCCAACTGTTATTCCCTTCAAATTCATTCACCGGCATCAGCTCGATGGTATTGATCCCTAATCTTTTCAGATAAGTAAGCGTGTCTTTTAGTGTTTGATAATTTTGCGCGGCGGTAAAATCTCTCACCAATAATTCATAGATAATAAGATTTCTCTTATCCGGTCTCACATAACTATTTGCCTGCCATGAATAGGCTGGTTTTGCTGTTTGTAAAACACTTACGATGTTACCGGCAGCTTTTGCAGGAAAGGCTTTCAGGTTAGGATAGGTAGTTGAAGGAATGGAAGGATCGTTTGGTTTGTCTAATATTTTTTCAGCGTTATAATCAGCTACTGTTAAGCTGCCATCGATCACATATTGATAAGCGTATTCTGTTCCTGCTGTCAACCCTCCGATACGTATCCAGAATCTTAAACTATCGGGAGTAAGATTCATCTGATAGGAATTAGATTGAGTCCAGTTATTAAAATCACCCACCACAACGATCTTTAATTTCTTTGGCGCATATAAAACCAGCACAGCAGAAGTATCTCCGGATTCGTAATTAATTCCATCCACAACACCGCTTGGTAATGCTGCTATATTTGTAGTTGATGAAACAAAGAATGTTGCTGTGTCGGCAACAGTTGTGCTTCCCACTGTTGCATTCGCAATAATGGTTTGCGTTCCTGTTGTTACTGTTGCAGTTGATGTAATGGTTTGTGCAGACGATGCAGTTGTTAATTGCGTACCGTTATAAAATAAAGTAAGATTTGCATTTTGATTCGCATTCGCAGTTATTGAAATATTATCGCCTGTTGTTTTTGTAATGGGCACCAAAGCCGGTGTATATAAGGGTTGGCGTGCTGGTGCATCTAATCTTACAGATAAGTTTGTAGAAGAATAAACAGGAATATACATATCCGACGCATCCGTATTCGCTTGTTTGATGGAGCCTGTTCCATTTCTGAAAAGAATTGCGATCTTCTGTATTTTTTCATTCGCGTCTGTTACACTAAAAAAAGTTCTTAATCCTCCTGTGATAACATATTGCCATTTATTATTACCCAAATAAGTCGTATGAATTTGAGTGTTGGTTGTTGCCCATGCAGAGAATGTTGGAACGTGTAACCAATTGCTGGATGAAGTACTGCTGGATGTAATTAATCCGATATGCACATACACATCAGATGTTGTTGCATAATTATTTAAGCCCTGGTTACCCTGGCTTGCATCGCATGTAATGGTAACTGTTGAAGTGGTATCTGTAATAAAAGAAGGTGACCAACTTAATAGCTGGGCATTGCCGGATACAGCAAGCATGAAGCAAACAATACAACAAATAATTCTCATAGATGGCATTAAACGATTATGCAATCGTTTGTTATATGTGTACATCGTACACATTAGTTTACAAATATGTGTACATTTTACACAATTAAAAAATTTTTTTTTATGATTGATATCATACTGCCTTTTTTTAAGCAGAAGTCCGAGGTTCCTGAAACAGATAAAAATATAAACATCAACCGTTTGCGCTTGAAAAAGGCCGGTTCGCGGGCTAACATCTAAATTTGATGGACTATCTTTAAAATTCACAATAAAGCTGTGTTTCACGCATAGTGCCATCTTCTTTGTGCTCGGTTGTTTTTAAAACGATGTTTAAACTGTATTACCATTTAACCTAACCATTGCTTATGTTGTTTAAAAAACCTCAGCTCAGTTTCTGGCAGATCATCAATATGAATGTGGGCTTTTTCGGCATTCAATACAGTTTTGGATTACAGCAAACAGCCATCAATCCACTATACACTTTTCTTCACGCAAAACCGGAGGAATTACCCTTATTGAATTTAGCAGGACCAATGACAGGTTTACTGATTCAGCCATTGATCGGTGCATTGAGCGATAAGACCTGGCATCCTCGCTTTGGAAGAAGAAAACCGTTCTTTCTGATCGGGGCGATCTTTTGCAGTCTTTGCTTATTTGCTTTCCCGTTCAGCAGTGCATTATGGATGGCGGTTGGGCTTTTATGGATACTCGACGCTGCCAATAATACGGCTATGGAGCCCTATCGTGCCTTCATTGCCGACAAGTTGCCCTCCAATCAACTGGCAACAGGTTTTTTAACCCAGAGTTTCTTTACAGGCCTGGGCATCACATTGGCAAATGTTTCCCTATACTTTTTTCAACAGATCATTACCGGAGAAACGCATGCCGGCATTCCTTATTGGGTATTCGGTTCTTTCTTTGTTGGGGCTGTTTGTTCGATCGGTACGGTTGCCTGGTCTGTCATTAAAACGCCGGAAATTCCCCCAACACCGGAAGAATTAAAACAGATCAGAGAAAACAAAAGAGGTTTGTTCGATCCCTTCATCGAAATATTTTCTGCCATCAAGGATATGCCCAAAACACTATGGCAATTGTCGTTGGTCTATTTATTTCAATGGTATGCGATGTTTGTTTATTGGCAATTCATATCGCATAGCATCGCAAAATCCGTTTGGCACGCCAATTCAGTCGATAACAGAGCGCTCTATCAGGAAGCAGCCGGATGGACCGGATTGGTGAATGGCTTTTACAATATCATCACCTTTCTATCAGCCTTTGCCTTGGTTGGTTTAGCAAAAAAGTATAGTGCCAAATCGGTACATGTGATTTGTTTAGCATTGGCGGCCATTTCATTGTTTATCATTCCTACGATCGAAAACAAATATTTGTTATTTGCACCCATGATCGGTTTTGGTATCGCATGGGCAAGTATGATGGGCATTCCCTATATCCTGGTGGTAAGCAGTATCCCGAAAGAAAGATATGGGGTATATATGGGTATTGTAAATATGATGATCGTGATCCCGATGATCTTACAAACTCTTTCATTCCGATTTGTTTATGAAAATTTTCTTGGGAAAGATCCTTCGAATGCCATCACGTTTGCCGGTGTGCTCTTGTTATTAGCTGCATTGGCCACTTTACGAATAAAGCCCCCAACCCCTAAAGGGGAGAATTGATGGCATTAAAAATAACTATTGACCTTTTAATTTATAATAAATAATTAAAATAAAATGAATAGCGATATGAAATCCCCTTCAGGGGCCGGGGGTAAAATTCTCTGTATAGGTGAAGCATTGATCGATATGATCTGCACGGATAAGGGCAGTCCTTTATCTGACGGGAATAATTTTCTTAAAAAAGCCGGGGGGGCGCCAACCAATGTAGCTGCAGCAATTTCTGCATTGGGGGGCCAGGCAGAGTTGGCAGCAAAAGTTGGTGCTGACCCCTTTGGTAACCATTTGATCGATGTGATGCGATCTTTTGGCGTATCTACCAAATGGGTCATTCAAGATCCCAACCAATTTACCAGTTTTGCTTTTGTTTCTTTGATGGAAAATGGTGAACGTGATTTTTATTTTAATCGCGGTGCCGATGGTCAGTTAACTGAAGAAGAGATCAATTCAATTGATCTTTCCGAATATTCCATCATTCATTTTGGCTCTGCTACAGGTTTTCTTCCGGGACCATTGAAGGCAGCCTATAAAGCACTTTTGCTTAAAACATTTGAGAAAGACATTTTTGTAAGCTTCGATCCTAATTATCGCCAGCTCCTGTTTAAAAATGATACAGCATCCTTTATTGAACAATCCTGGTATTTCATCAAGCATTGCCATTTCTTTAAAGTGAGTGACGAAGAAGCACTCCTGCTAACCGGTGCTTCAACTGTAGCGGAAGCAGCAAAGCTGTTTTCAGAAAAAACTATTGCTGTATTCGCCATTACATTAGGCAAAGAAGGAACCATGCTTGGC
>CAIMKO010000564.1 GCA_903841915.1 uncultured Chitinophagaceae bacterium
ATTTTATGAGACTCACTCAACTATAGACATATTATCCATTAAGAAAGCCCCATTCAAACTTGATGGGGCTAACATACTTTCTCATGTTGGTAAGAAATATACACAACAGAATAAAAATTCGCAGCGTATGTTATATATGCATTACTAAGTTAATTAAAAATGAGCCTTTGCATATTAAAATTAACTTTCTCGGCATTCCGGCACTTTATAAAGTCTCAAAAATGTGGTCCTTTTTTTTGACAAGTGATATATCAATAGACAGAAAATATCAGTGGAGGCCCCTTTTTTATATAACATTTTCTATTTTTTATGATTCAACGCATAAAATTTCCTTCTCAGCATAAGTAGTTTTAATCTACAATAAATTACCCTTAAACAATTTGATATGAAAAAAATAGCACTGCTATTAGTAGCAAGTTATGTGTTCACCCTCTCAGCATGTAATAGTACCGATACAGCTTCCGCCAGCAATGGATCTGCTTCAGTTACTGAAACAAAGGGAGCTGGTCAGTCAGGTGTGAAAGATGATGCCTCACAAAAAAATGTGGTTCAGGTTGCCATCGGAAGTAAAGATCATACAACATTGGTCGCTGCGGTTAAAGCTGCAGAATTGGTAGATGCATTAAGCAATGCCGGTCCTTTTACAGTTTTTGCTCCCACCAATGCAGCTTTTGATAAACTGCCGGCAGGTACAGTGGATGGTTTATTAAAACCCGAAAAGAAAGAAGCTCTGACCGATATTTTACAATACCATGTTTCTGTTGGTGTATATAAAGCTGAAGCATTACAGGACGGTCAAAAGATCGGACAGGTAAATGGTGATAATATCGTGATTACTAAAAAGGATGGAAAAATTATGGTGAATGGCACTGCAACCATCATTGCATCCATACCTGCATCAAACGGGATCATTCATGTTATCGATGGCGTATTACTTCCTCCAAAAAAATGAAACAGAACCCCCTTAAAATTAAAAAAGCATGAATACCAATTCATGCTTTTTTTGATTTTCTATTTATAGATGATGTGGTTCCTTTTGAGATTGAAATAACTTTTCCTGCATTACAGTAGAAATACTAATCGCTCTCTGTTTGATCAGTTTTGCATTAGCGCCTTTAAAATATTCATCTACTATTGCTATGAATAGCTTATTCCATTGTTCAAAATGTTTATGGTTTAACGGTCTGATATGGTGCAGGTGGTTATGTAAATTCATCGGGTTTCCAGAATAGGTTCCGGTAAAAAATAAAACATTCTCCCAAAAATCATACATGATGGGCAAATGCTTTTCCCAATTAATTTTTGCCACATCATTAAAAATAAAACCGATCTCTTCATCAGCTTTTACCTTGTCGTAAAAGCTGTTTACCAGCAACTCAATATCTTTCCGGTCTGTAATATCCTTTTTCATAGATCTTTTCTATTGAATTTTCTTGTTGAGAAAAATACCGGAATTCCGATCCATATCAGCAACACGGTAAATGAGAATATCCCACCGATATATGTACCGAAAAAATCTTTGAATATCGCTCCGGTATATCCCATCATGGCTGAAACATCTAATTGTAATAAGATCAATATCCTTCCCAGATCGATAGGATTCAATGCACTTATTGCGATCATTGGTTTCTCTAAGGGATAATCCGCAAACTGAAACAGTAGAAATAATACCAGCCCATCAAACAAGAGTGAAAAATATAACCATAATAAGATCGCAATTCCAATACCCTTTGCCTTGTCTCTCGTTTGAACAGCGGCAAGCATAGCTATCGCAACAAAAATCACACTCAGCAAAATACCTATACCAATCATCATACAACCAACGCTGTTAGGTTGATACAGTAATACAGGAATACCTGCGCCGATAAAAAATGCAAAAGATAATGACGATGCAAGTCCGGTAAACAAACTCAGCCAGATAGATTTTCTTTTCAATGGCTGACTCACCAGTAACTCAATAAATTCGGCACTGTTATACACATAGATCGTAGAAAAAATAATGCTCACTAAGGGAACTACAATTAAAATGACATTCAATAAACTTAATAAGCCTTTGCTGTTGTTGTC
>CAIMKO010000565.1 GCA_903841915.1 uncultured Chitinophagaceae bacterium
TATTAGCGCCTTTTGCATAGATGATCTTAGCATCTTTTCCCATTACGCTTTTTAATCCAGCCAATAGAGAGATCGGCTTTGTATAATCTGCAGCAACTGCCCATGTGCCCAACATATTTTCTTTGCTGTCTGCCAATGGTCCAACTAAAGCAATGCTCGCAGTCTTTTTTAATGGCAATAACTGATCATTGTTTTTCAGCAATACAAAAGTCTTTGCAGCCACTTCTCTTGCTGTTTTTAAATTCGCATCTGTAAAGATCTCTGTAGCGGCTCTGTGTTCATCACAGTATTTATAAGGATCGACAAACAATCCCAATTTATATTTCGCTTCGAGTATCAACCTGCATGCCTGATCGATCTGCCCGATCGTCACTTTCCCTTCTTGTAATGATTTCTTTAATGTGGTTAAGAAACCTTCGCCCACCATATCCATATCAACCCCAGCTTTCAGTGCTAAAGCAGAAACAGTTTGCAGGTCGCCTAATCCATGTGCTGTCATTTCATTAATGCCCGTATAATCAGTTACCACAAAACCTTTGAACTTCCATTGATCACGTAAGACATCAGTCAACAGGAATTTATTAGCAGTAGCAGGAATGCCATCTACTTCATTAAAAGAACTCATGATACTTCCTGCACCGGCTTCTACAGCAGCTTTATAAGGTGCCAAGTATTCATTGTACATTCTGGAACGGCTCATGTCTGTGGTATTATAATCTCTTCCTGCTTCGGCAGCACCATACATAGCATAATGTTTTACACAGGCCATGATCGTATTATTTTTCGAAAGGTCATCTCCCTGATAACCATGCACCATTGCTTTTGCAATTTGAGAACCCAGGAAAGCATCTTCACCGCTACCTTCTGCAATACGTCCCCAGCGTGGATCACGGGCGATGTCTACCATGGGAGAAAATGTCCAGCAAATACCATCTGCACTGGCTTCTTCAGCAGCAATACGCGCTGTTTTCTCAATTAATTTCATATCCCAACTGCAGGATAAAGCCAATGGGATCGGAAATTCTGTCTGATAGCCATGTATCACATCCATACCAAAGATCAACGGGATCTTTAGACGGCTTTCTTCTACTGCTACTTTTTGAACTGCTTTGATCTTAGCAACAGATTTAATATTGAACAGTCCGCCCACTTTTCCTTCGCGGATCTTTAGACCAATATCTGAATTTGATGCTTGCCCTGTTGTAATATCACCTGCACCGGGCAGATTTAATTGCCCCAGTTTTTCATCCAATGTCATTTTACTCATCAGGCCATTTACAAAGGCTGTCATCTTAGGATTTGCTGTTTGTGCATTTGCATCCAGCACAAATACAATTGTGATTAATGCAATCAAGTATTTCATACATTTCATAGCGAGTCGTTTTATTATTCTGATTTGATAGTTTTTGTTCTTTCTGAAAGTCCATTTTCATTGATGGCTTCAATGCTGAAATAATAAGGCATATTCTTATCCATTCCTGCAAACCAATATTCATTCGCATTATGAACCATGATGCAACTGTATAGTTTATCGGGGGCTGTGCCATAATAAATATTGTAAGCGTATGCATCATCGGATGGTGACCATCTGATCCAGGCGCTACGTTTATCTTTTTCTGTCCGCAATACCATAAAGCTCTTTACAGCATTTGGTTGTATGCCATTGGCATTGCCGAATATGCGTAACCCACTGATAGCGAATTTTCCTGTAGGCATATGTATATTTTCGAGCTTGATGAATCTTGCCGATACCGATTTTTCCAATTCAACATATTCATGGGGGATATCCGTTTTGTTATTGCTTTTATCAATTAGCGTGTTCCATATTTTCCCATCAACTGAATAATACATTTTGTATTGATGAAAGATATTTGTTTGCTTTCCCAGGAATTCTGCATCCTGATCGGCATAATTTATTTGAACAGCGTTCACTGTTGAAACATTACCAAGATCGGTTTGTATCCATTCACCTTTATCGGAAGAGGCTGCACTCCAATAGGTTTTGATGTCTTCATCAACAGCATTGTTTGCAGGATGATTACCCAATGTTGATGAAACAGTAACAGGTTTATTATAGTTCAGCAACATCCATCCCGTGAACTCGCCGGATCGTTTTGTTGAAGGAATATAATGGGGATAATCTCCAAATGCTGTATTGGTGTACATCACACCATCCTTATCAAAACCGGCAGGCCAGATACCGATCCTTCTTTCGAAATTGTTTTTCACACAGATGCCGATCGTGCTTACATGCCAATAATTATTATTGTTATCCGTAAACGTTGCACCATGTCCTGCTCCTCTTGCAAAACCACCGGGCTTAAAGGATAAAGGATCTGATTGCGCTTTGAATTCATTGGTTAAAGGGTTATTCATTACGATCACACCATCCGCATAACCGCTCATCTCAGTCCCGGGTGCACCGTATTGAAAATAATATTTACCATTATGTTTGGTCATCCATGATCCTTCAATAAAAGGGTCCAGAAAAGTATTATCCATATGTTCACCAAAACGTTGCCATCCATATCGCCAATCCTGCAATAAATAAATTTCCTTTCTGGTTCCTATTGGTTTAAAAGTCGTTCTGTTCAATTCGATACCATAGACAGGGAAATTATTACTGCTGCCATTATACATATAAAATCTGCCATCATAATCCGTAAAGAATGCAGGATCCCAACCTCCTATCTCAAATGAATCAACCAATGGCTTCCATTCATTCGCTTTTGGATTGGTACTCATCCAAAGCGTAAATTTATTGGTGTAGGTAGAGCCAATAACGACCATGGTGTCTCCAAGTATCCCGACCGCAGGTGCGCATAATTCATCATATCCTTCATTCCAGGGACGCAAGAATTTTTTGGAAATAAATTTCCAGTTCAGCATATCACTGCTCCACCAATAGCCCCATTGATTGGTGCTGAATAAATAATAATCATTCTTGTAATTCACAATCACAGGATCAGCAGTTGCACGGTGTTTACCCCATTCACTAAAATTGGGAATCGGTGTATACCCATAATCAACATTGATCGGGTTACAATACGTTCTTTGTTGTGCATGTAAATCACATGCCGTGATCAATAAAACAAATGCTAACAGAAATCTTAGCTCTTTCATATAAAAATTATTTCTTGGTGTATGGACTTTCAAATCCTAATTTTTGTAAGCCGTTTTTTATTTCAGGACAACTCATGAATAATTTCCACAGCAACCCTGTCCGGTAATTTTCTATCA
>CAIMKO010000566.1 GCA_903841915.1 uncultured Chitinophagaceae bacterium
CAGCATACACGTAATTACGTGCGGCGATCATTGGCGGGAAATTATTTCCCATCACAACATCATTCAATTGATGAACTGTAGAAGTAAACAGTTCCGGATTATGTATATAAGTCTTATAGTCAGTATTCGATTTGCAAGCAAACAATGTGGTCGCAATGATGAGACCTAAAATGAATTTTTTCATTCCAGAAAATGATTTAAAAAAGATAATAGAAATTGTTAGAGCCTTAGATATACCCTATGCTTGCGGGGGTTGCTCTAACCTTTCGAGGTAAATAGAACTGAAGTCCTGAAATGCAGATAAGTTATGTACAGGTTTGAATGATAAACTTAACTGAAGCATATCAAAATAATGATCGCCCGTAAAGTCCTGTATCGAATATTTTAAATTATGACTGTGATTGCTCGATGTTTTCTTGGAAGTAGAAAGATTTACAAAATCATTTGCTAGTTTACTGAATTCATCTCTGGCATTTTTAATAGTCGTTTTTGCCGTATTGGGAATACACATCAACTCTAAAGTATCATTATAAAACCTGCGTTTTACATACTGATAGCTGACACCATGAATATCAATATTACCTTCTACTTTTTCAAAATTTTGAGAATTAGGTCCGTAAGGGAGACTGAGCGGAACCTTGATCGTGATCAATTCAGATTCTGCATAATTGTTTAAATCAAGCTGGGCCTGCATTTCATTCGATGCTCTGTTTTCATAATAGTCTGCAACGAACCGGTAACCATACCAGTTAAACAGCAAAATGCCCATGAGTGCTATGACAACAACCTTTTTCAATACTAATTAGAGCTATGAAGGTAAGTTTTTCTTTGATAAATCAATATCTGCCCCCAAAAAAAATACCCCTATTTGTTCACCTCAAACGTTTTCTGTTTAGGCCCCACACCTGTTATGGTCAATTTTTTCCATTGTTTAGGCAAGGCTGATTTGATCTGAACAATTCCATCGGTTGTAATTTCCAATCCGCCAAAACCCATCAGCACACTTTGTATGATCCCACCTGCCCCTGTGGCAAAATAAGGATTGGTGCCCCCTTTGGTTTCTGCAATTACATTAAATGGAGGATTCAGGTTAGGAACATAAGCGTCTTTGAACCAATGGAAAGCTTTTTCGCCATCACCCAATCTGGAATAGAGCAGGGTAAAAATAGCTTGTGTCATCGCGGGGGTTCCCTCATCCGGAACCCTTTTTGCATAATATTCCAGATCAGTTTTGGTCTGTTTGGGATCCGTTATTTCTTTGAGGGGATAGGACAGTAAATTCGCATCTGCTTGCTTGATCCCTTCCCCATGGTAAGTAGCATGTTCTTTCGTAACCCCATCCTCAAACTTTAGAATGGGAATATTTATTGCAACATCGGCCCAATCGGCATCAGGGCTGATATTTAAAATCCTTGCCGCTTCAATAGCATTTTGTAAGACAGCTTTTGCTGCCGCATTGGTAAATGCATCATTATCTACATTCTCTGCCCACTCATCCGCTGCCACTACATTTTTAATATCATATTTTCCGGGTCCATTTCTTTCTACCCTGCTAGCCCAAAAATCAGCCGTCGCTTTTAATAAAGGCCAGCCTTTTTCTTTCAGCCAATCTTTATCCTGTGTAACACAATAATAATTCCAAGCGGCCAAACCAACACAGGCGGTGATATGGTGTTCAAAAGGGCCGCTCAAAGCCCAAACCGGTGTTTCTTCTACTCCGGTTCCTGCACTTTCCCAGGGGAACATCGCTCCTTTATAACCATGATTGAATGCATTTCTTTTTGCTGCTTCCAATCGTTCAAAACGATATTCCATCATACTCTTCGCCATTTCGGGATGTAAGAGCAATAATGCAGGATACATCCAAAGATCTGCATCCCAAAATACATGTCCGTTGTAACCCAGTCCTGACAAACCCATGGGTGATGGTGATAATGCCGTACCCTCTCTTACAAAGGAATATAAATGATAGAGCATGCTGTGAATGTCTTGTTGTGATTGATCATCACCTTCTACAAGGATATCACTCTTCCATAATTCATCCCATGCTTTTTGATGAAACTGAATTAAACGATCCCTTCCTTCCAGTTTTGCAAATATGGTCATGCGTTCTGCTTCATTCAACGGATCATCATGATGCGCAGAAGTGATGGAAGAACCTGCAATGCTATAACTGTATTTTTCACCTGCTTGTAATTTCTTCTGAAACTTCATCAAGTGCATATTATTATCCCACATTTCATGGATCACACGGGGTTCTTGTCCGTGCGCCTCACTAAATAAAAATGTATTAGATGCACACATCAATAATTTACCTGTCGGACTTTTGGCTGTAGATGTCAGCAAACTGATCACAACATGCGGACGATCGATCTCATTATAATAGTTCTGAACATCCCTTAATGCATCCGGTGCTTCCATCACACTGGCAGCATTGATGGCAAGGTCTTTTTTTGCAGTGATCGTTACATCCATCAAAACAGTGAAGGGCAATTGACGTAAAGAATAATACGTATAGGAAACAGTTGCTTTATCGCCATAATCGAAAGAAGCAGTAAAACTTGCTTTTCTCATATCTAACTCCTGTTTGAAATTAGTTGTGTTCTTTGCATCCAATCTCTTTCCATCGATCTCAACATAGGCATTCAATAAATTAAAGCTGCGCAAAAAATTACTGACCCTTCCTCTTCCGTACAGATCATAAGCACCTGCCAAAACAACATCTTTCACTTTAAAGGGTTCGGGAGCAGATACAACACCGATCATTCCATTGGCAACGGTAACACCGTAATAATTGGAAGGATCAATC
>CAIMKO010000567.1 GCA_903841915.1 uncultured Chitinophagaceae bacterium
CTAAAATTTTTGCCCCATTTATAATCAATACAATTCCCAATCGTCATATCTTAGATACATGTCAATGTTTTCCGTTATATTATTTTGAAGAAAATAATTCGATACAAAAAGGAATGTTTGATACAGATGAAAATCAGAAATACATTCGAAGAGACGCAATTAGTGATTTTATTTTTGAAAGAGCAAAAAAATTGTATGGTAAAAATGTTACAAAGGAAGATATATTTTACTATGTGTATGGATTCCTTCATAGTAAAGAGTATAGAGAAACCTTTGCCAACGACTTAAAGAAAATGTTACCACGTTTTCCGTTGGTTGAGGATGTAAGGGATTTCTGGGCATTTAGTAAATCAGGAAGAAAGTTAGCCGAATTGCATTTGAATTATGAAACAGTTGCCCCAAGCACAGAAGTTAAAGTAGATGGTGATGATGGGAAAGATTATACTGTTGAAAAAATGCGTTTCCCCAAAAAAGACCAGAAGGATTGCATAATTTACAATAGTAAAATTACCGTTTCCAATATTCCAGCAAAAGCGTATGAGTATGAGGTAAACGGCAAATCAGCGATTGAATGGATAATAGAGCGTTACCAGATAAGTACCCACAAAGAAAGTGGTAACACAAATAATCCGAACGAATGGGCTGTAGAGGTTGGTAATCCACGTTATATTTTGGACCTGATATTAAGCATTGTTAATGTTAGTGTTCAGACTGTGGATATCGTGAACAGTTTGCCCAAAGTGAAATTTGATTAATTATTGTTTATGATGCTTTTTGAGATAAGCACAAAATAAAGTGGTCCAGCCTGAATTCAGACTGGACTTTTTTTATTGTTCCTTATTGTTCAGCAATGGCTGATTATATGTACCCCTTCCTCCTCCCCCCCCTGCCTAATAGTATAGTAACAGAAAAGGCTTAAATCTTTTACCGCTCTTATTAGTCATTTTTTCGGCTAAACTCTACCACGCACATCATATGGTGAATATTTCTCCGACACTAAACGGATAAAAATTTTGGGCTGTGTCATTTTGAACCACATCGTTAAAAAAATATTTTTTCATAAAAAGGCTCAATAAGCTACACTTTCTAAGATTGTTTAGTATTTAATTATAAAGACACGGGTAAAACCCCTTGTATGGCCTTGCTGTATCCTTTAAAATAATATATATGAAAATGATTTACCACTATGAGAATTGAATGTTTAAAAGAATTTATTAAAAGAACTAATAAGAGTAAAAGCACTATAATAAGATTTTATAAAAAGAACCCTGAGTTAAAAGCAGAAGTTAAATACGCTAGAGGTAAGAATTATTATCCAATCGACCATGCTAGATATTTTGATTCTGAAATTATGTTTGATGAGAATAAGGAATTACGTCAAGAGAATAGAAGCATGAAAAACTTAATCGAATGTTTGATGGATAAGAATTCTATGCAAACAAGGCTTTGGTATATGGATTGGTCATATTTCTGTACGGTAGCGTATAAGCTTGAAAGAAATAAAAATTCCTGTCGAAAAATGATGAATGGGTTATTCGATACATTAATTGAACGATATGGGGACCAAACGGATATCCGTATATTTTTTACCACAGAACCTTTTATTAACAAAGTTGGGTACCACAATCACTTTGTAATTCATGCTACCAATAAATCTTTATTAGAATCAATTGTTGACGATATAAGCTTGTATTTCGAATATGACAGGTCAGACTGCCGTGTATACGACCCCTACCAAGCTGGTCTGTTTTACATGGTTAAAAACGGGATGATGGGGGAGGATTGGGATTTACTAGGGAATAACCTTAAGGCCGAGGGCGAAAAGTTCATAAACGAACTAATCAGCGTTGGTTCATGAGCTTTATTCGGTCCCTGATTTTTTCTATTTCCATTTTCAAGTGTAAAATGCTGATTTCATTTTCAACCTTTTTTCTTGCTTCACTATCCTTTGTATAATTCAATTCAGTTTGTTTTATGTGTAACTGGTTTTGCAATTCGTTGCTTTCCATATTGTGTTTCTAAATAAATAGTAGAAAAAGCAAAAATTGACTAATAATTATTGTTATACAATCTATTAAATTTAAAGGCTATTTATTTACTATTGTAACCTGCCTCAAATCCTTTACAAAAACAATCGCTGTATGGAAGTCTAATATGTTCTCCATCGGTTACATATCCAGGACGCCCTTCTACCTTTTCATTTTTATATGGGTCACAAACAGATGAACCTCCGTTTTTATTTAGCTTCCCTTTATCGTAACCTATTGTGTAATCATTTTGCTCATCATAGGGCTTGTTGTGTTGATAAGTAGTATCGCAATCCGATGTTGAATTAGATTGATTCGAGTTATTATCACAACCGAAAGTGAAAGCTGCGAAAACAATAACTAATAAAAACTTAGCGCACAATGAAGATTTTTTAACTTTCATAATTTTACATTTAATATGTTAGGGATAATATCTAAGTATATTCTAGAAGTTTTATTATATATACTTAAATATAAAAAAAAAATTAA
>CAIMKO010000568.1 GCA_903841915.1 uncultured Chitinophagaceae bacterium
ATTTTATGAAAAAAGAAACCGCAGAAACAGCTGCCATTGTTCTTCAACAACCGGAGCAAGACCCACGTATCATTGTATCATCTTTAAAAGATACACTGGAAGAACTGATCGACTTTCTACCCAGAGATCACAGAGGAAAAGTCAAGAAAGCCATTTCAAAAGCAAACAGGTTTCTCAAACTTGTAAAATAAATCACCACATAATAAGCTACCTGAAAATGAAAATATTGATCATGACAGTTTTTACCATTCGCCGTTTTTTTGTTTTTACATTGATACTGATTTCTTTAGGACCCGCAGTTAAAGCGCAAACCGATTCCATTTTTTCCGGTGTATACCCAATCGAGCTATCTAAAAAGCTACAGGGAAGAACAAGTAACCTGACCATGCTCAATATCCATGCATCCACATTGGCAGCCGGAAAAACCAATCATGCCCCGAGAGCATTGATGGATCGAGAAGAACTGGTGATCGTTAAAGCAGGTCCGCTTACGCTGAAGATAAATGACAGTATAAAAATTTTAGGAAGCGGAAGCATTGGACTGATCACAGCAGGCGATGCACAAAGCTTCAGCAACAATTCAGACAACCCCGTTAGTTATTACGTGATCGGGTTTACTGCTGCATCTCCGGTTGACATCAACAGGGGCAAAGCCAATGGTGGCAGCTTACTGAAAGACTGGAGTGAAATGACCGTTAAGAAAACGAATAAGGGAGAGTCAAGACCCGTATTCGACAAGCCTAGTTCCATGTTTGAAAAATTTGAAGTACATGCCACAACACTGAATCCAGGCCAGGAAAGTCATGCAGCGCATATGCATCCCCAGGAAGAGATCATGTTTTTGATGAAAGGAAAAGTAAGCATGCATATTGCCAATGACAGCATACCTGCACTTGAAGGATCTGCCATTTTTGTGAGGCCCGGCATTGCACATAACCTGATCAATACCGGATCAGAACCCTGCTGGTATTATGCCATTAAATGGTATCGCTCGGCTTCAGAAAAATAGAAGAGATTTTTTTATATTACCTTTCGAAAATTAAAAACAAATATTCTTAGCATACATTTATTAAAAAAATAGCAATGAAGCTTTTTGTGGCAGGCTTACCCGGTGACTTCGATAATATAGATCTGAAAGAGATGTTTGAATTATATGGTGAAATCAAATATGCTCAGGTCATCATAGACAGGATGACCAAAAAAAGTAAATGTTTTGGGTTTGTTGACATGCTCAACGATGAAGAAGCAAAGGAAACCATTAAATTACTCAATGGCGCAAAGATCATGGGAAAGAAAATAGTTGTTCAGAAATCTGATGAATAAGGTTTCTCCATCTTCTTGAATAAGTTATCATAGACCTCTTGAAATCTATCTGCATTTCAATTCATTCAATTTTATTTTACAGCGGTTTCTTTAAACGCTTCCACTACCTCATTGATAGATGACCTGCGACTGATATGACCTACCATTTCTTCCATTCCCTGTTTTCTTAGTATATCACGAACCGTTGCAAGTGCTTCAACGATCCTGAGTTGAATATTTTTATTTTTCAGTTGATCAGAAATCTGCAACAACATTTTAGAACCTTCAACATCCACATAAGAAGATGGTGAAAGATCCAGCACTACTAACTGCAGTTGATTTCCATAACGGTCAATATTTTCATTGATCTGACTACGAATGAAATCGGCATTAAAATAAAGAATCGATGCTTCAACACGCATGATCAGTATATGTTCCTGCAGTATATTATCTGGATGTCTTTCAATATCGGAATAATGATCGGTATCATCGATACGCCCCAACACGGCAACATGCGGATAGGCAATACGCCTGATCAATAATACCAGCGACAAGAGCACTGCAACCATTACCCCTTTTAATATTCCCAATGTTAATACGCCAACCACTGCAACCATTGCAACAGTAAACTCCACTTTACTGAGTTGATAAATTCTTTTGAGTTCTTTTATCTTGATCAAACTCGCCACCGCATGTAATACAATAACAGCCAGTATCACTTCGGGCATATTTTTAAGAAGCCCTGTGAAGTAGAGTAAAATAACGGCCAATGTTATGGAACAAATGATGAGCGACATGGGTGTTTTGGCACCTGACTTTTCATTTACAGTTGATTGAGATAATCCGCCCGACAGCACATAAGCACTGAAAAAAGAAGCAGCCAGATTAGCAATACCCAATGAAAGTAATTCCTGTCTTGGGTTTACCTCATAGCCATTTTTGAGTGCAAATGTTTTTGCTGCAGAAATAGTTTCAATATAACCCATCAAAAAACAGGCAAATGCCAATTCAATCACAGCATCCAAATCTTTGATGCGAAGAGAAGGTTTAATGAAAGAAGGTAATCCACTCGGTATCACACCCGCAACATGAATTCCTGCCTTAGCCAGATCAGTTACACTTAATATGATAATGGCTGCTGCAACAACAAGCAACAATACAGGTTTGCCAGGAAAAATCTTATCGCCCAATAAAAGCAGCAACATGGCCACCGACCCGAAGAGTAAAACAATAAGATTGGCATGCGTGATTTGCTGTCCCATCAACCATATTCTTTCAAAAAAATTATTACC
>CAIMKO010000569.1 GCA_903841915.1 uncultured Chitinophagaceae bacterium
ATGATGCTCCGATCACCTTCCAGATCCCTTTTGTTTCGTTGTTGTTATCCATGTGGCAAGTTTTGGTTTTGAATGATTAAGATAAGGTTTTAGAATGAGTATACAGTTATAAACAATAATCTTGTATTGGTGACTGAAGTTGTTGTACCTGTAACTTTCCCGTCAGTACCTGCAGTACCATAAGCTGCACTGGTAATTTCTATTTCAGTACCAAATCGGAATTTACCGGCAACAAAATCCATTCTTGGCGACACCCGCAATACATTGTCAATTGATGCAGCACCTGCAGCAACTGATCTTGCATAAGATGCAACAGCACCTGTAGCAGAAGCACCGTTATTTTTTGCATAGCCAAAGAAAAGGCCCGGAATTACTTTTTTACCTGTTCCTGCTATTTCAAACCAATAAGAAGTAACACCCATTGGCTTATACGTTATATTAGTTCCAGTACCGTAAGCCAGATAACCGCCAAACATTAAGTGATCATACATGTTTTGTCCGGCAACAAATTCAGCTTTTACAACCACATCTTTTGTCGTCAATTTTGCATACGCTTCAAAAGTTGTGCTATTTACTTTTTCGTCAGTGGAAACAGTTGTTGTTCCTGATGTTGCTTTTAAAGCAGGTCGTAATGATTTATAATCAAAAGCTGCTCCGGCTAAAAAAGATTTGCTTTTATACTGCAATTGTGCATGAAGGTTTGGAATCACAGCATCATTAATAAATGTTTGAGAAGCTGCTGATGCGCCTAATGCAACACCGGTGCTGGAACCGGGACTTGTGAATGCTTCAATTTGTGAAATGGCAGCCAATATCAAACTGACCTCTTTGCCTAACTTTTGTGTTAACCGGATTTGCGGATTACGTGCAAATGGCTGAAAGGGCATGCCGGTATTAAAACTCACTGTTCCCGGAAAACAATCCGTAACAAATAAGGGATGCCAGTATTGTCCAAAGCCTAATTGTGTGGTCTTCCAATCTAATTTAGCATAAGCATGACGCAAGCGAAATGTGTTCTCATTGCCATTGGCGTTTCCGAAAAATTCGGCTTCGAAGACACCAGAAGTTTTGGCTCCGAATGCATCAGGTCCGGTAACTGTCCCTGTTAAACGAGTTGTAATTGATGAAATGGTAAATGAAGGTGCTGCATTAATATCTTTCCCATTGGCATCCAAAGAAACATTGGTGGGATATAAAAGTAATTCACCCTGATTGGCAGGTCTTGCTGAAGTCACTTGTCTTGTGTCGTAATAAGCATCATTGCGCAAAAAGCCTGAGAATTTAATTCCCCAGCTTGCGGCCGGGTCAGGTTTTTTTTCAGCGGGTTTGGCTACTGCCGTTTCAGTAGGTCCTGATGCAGTTTGTGCACTTACTAAGCCTACAGCCAGCATCGTGAATACAGAGAAGAAAAGAGAAATTTTTTTCATGGCAAGCAATTTTGGTTGTAATAAGGGTTAAGAAATCGTTCATCGAACCTAAAGAGTTTGCCGATGATTACTTGCTTGCCGGGTATAGATACGGTAATTGTATACTAAAATGCAGTTTTTGAAGGGGCCGATTGACCAATAATCTTATACATTTTTTAATCTTTCCCACTTTATCATCATGTATTTATCTCCTAATTCCGTTATCATCATTCCTGAGTTCCTCAAATTGAGTGGATTAGCCATAAACGTTGATAATTCTGTTAGGGTAAGTACTTTATAGGTAGGATGATAATCGTAGTTCTCGGGCGCTTTTATTTTATACTTTTTCACCCAATTCATCACACTTACATGACTCACCCCCAGAATTCGCTCGATCTCCCTATATGTTACTCCTTCAATGTGCAGTTGCAATGCCTTAATTACATAGTATGGGTCGATGCTTTTACCCTCCTTTTCAACCGAAAAATGATACATGCATTTTTTGCAATGATAACGCTGTCTCTCTTTCACAATACCACTTTTGGTGATATCATCACTTTTACAACGGGGGCAAAATCGCATTTTCATAAGGGCTATCTCTAAGGGTTAGTATACTAAGTTAGCAAGAATATACTAAATTAGCAAATTATCGTTTTTAAATAATTGCTGTAATAATTTTTCTGCTTTACTTAGAGTGTCCATAAAAATGATTGCTATGTCATACCCTTATCAAATCAAAAACATTGAACAGTACCACCATGATTATAAACGCAGCATTGATGACCCGGCTGAGTTTTGGTCAACCATTGCTGAACATTTTACCTGGAAGAAAAAGTGGCATACCACACTTAATTGGAATTTCTCCGAACCAAAAATCGAATGGTTCAAAGGTGCCAAGCTGAATATCACAGAAAATTGTCTGGACCGCCATCTGGAAAAATTCGCCGATACTCCGGCATTAATATGGGAGCCAAATGATCCTGATGAGCATCATCGGATCCTTACTTACAGAAAATTATATGAAAAAGTTTGTCAATTCTCTCATGTTTTAAAAAACAACGGCGTTAAAAAAGGGGATCGGGTATGTATCTATATGGGCATGATACCTGAATTGGCTATTGCTGTTTTAGCATGTGCAAGAGTGGGGGCCATTCACTCTGTTGTATTCGGGGGTTTCTCTGCACAAAGTATTGCCGACCGTTTGTATGATGCACAAGCAGAGTACATTGTTACCTGCGATGGTGCTTATCGCGGGCAAAAAGACATTCCGCTTAAAAGTGTAATTGATGATGCGTTGATCGGGAACAGAATTGTAAAAAAAGTGATCGTTACTACCCGAACAAGAACGCCGGTATCTATGATCAAAGGAAGAGATGTTTGGTGGGAAGATGAAATTAAAAAAGTGGAGACACTCGGATTAACCGATTTTCCTGCTGAAGAAATGGACGCAGAAGATCCTTTATTTATTTTATACACTTCCGGATCAACCGGTAAACCAAAAGGTGTTGTTCACTCCTGTGCCGGATATATGTTGTTTACCACTTACACTTTTGTGAATGTGTTTCAATATCAGCAAGGCGATATTCATTTTTGCACAGCTGATATTGGGTGGATAACAGGTCACAGTTATATTTTATACGGACCATTAAGTGCAGGTGCTACAACACTGATGTTTGAAGGTGTTCCTACCTGGCCGGATGCAGGAAGATTTTGGAATATTATTGACAAGTTCAAAGTAAATATTTTATACACTGCACCAACTGCCATCAGAAGTTTGATGGGCTTTGGTCTGGGTCCCGTACATGGGCATGATCTCAGCAGCCTGAAAGTTTTGGGGACTGTTGGCGAACCCATCAATGAAGAAGCATGGCATTGGTATGATGAACATATCGGTAAGAAAAAATGCCCGATTGTTGATACCTGGTGGCAAACAGAGACAGGTGGTATTTTAATTTCAAATCTTGCCGGCATTACTCCTGCAAAAGCCTCTTATGCAACCCTTCCATTACCGGGTGTTCATCCGATTTTAGTAGATGAAAACGGCAAAGAAGTTGAAGGAAATAATGTAAGTGGCAATCTTTGCATCAAATCACCATGGCCATCAACTATTCGTACAACATACGGTGATCATGAAAGGTGCAAAACAAATTATTTTGCAACTTATCCCGACTTATATTTTACGGGTGATGGTGCTTTAAGAGATGAGAATGGATTTTACAGGATCACCGGACGCGTGGATGATGTATTAAATGTAAGTGGCCATCGTATCGGGACTGCGGAAGTTGAGAATGCTATAAACATGCATGCTAATGTGGTAGAAAGCGCTGTAGTAGGCTATCCTCATGATATTAAAGGTCAGGGTATTTATGCTTTTGTGATCTATCAGGGTTCCCATGCCCAAAACACGCATGGTACAGCTGAGATGATCAGAAAAGATATTCATCAAACTGTTTCAAGGATCATTGGTGCCATTGCAAAGCCTGATAAAATTCAATTCGTAAGCGGTTTACCAAAAACAAGAAGCGGAAAGATCATGCGAAGGATATTGAGAAAGATAGCTGAAGGCGAAACAGAAAACCTGGGTGATATTTCAACATTATTGGATCCGGGTGTTGTGGAAGAAATTAAAAACGGGAAATTGTAATTGATAAAAATAAAAAGGCGATGAAAAATTTCATCGCCTTTTCTATTAACAGAATCAATCATCATTTTTTCAGGGCCACTCTATATAAAGTAGCTCCCATCAATGCAAAGAATGCAACACCCAGGATAAAGAATCCTGTTTCACCTAATCCTGCTTTCATGCCATGTTCCAGACTCAATTTTTCAACTACAGCGCTTACTGCAGGAACTGCAAATAATATAGCTACAATAACACCGCCGACTGCACCGCCTGCCACCAATCCAGTTGCAAATAAATTTCCTTTGCCAAGATCTTCTTCTTCTTCAACAATACCTTTCCTTTTCTTTCTTGCTTCGGCAATTCCCCGAATGGCCCCACCTGCAAAAATGGGAAGTGTGGTACTCAACGGTAAATAAATTCCAATAGCAAAACTCAATGCTTTAATTCCGCATAATTCCATTACGAATGCAATGGCAACTCCCACCAAAACAAATTGCCAATCTAGATTGAAGGATAATATCCCTTTTATCAATGTTGCCATCAAAGTGCCTTGAGGGGCCGGATACAGGTCCGTACCAATTGCATGATGAATGCCCTGTGCCAACATTGCCTGTGTGGGTGTGTCTAATATTTTTACGGTACCGCCGATCGCAAAAGCCGAAACGATCACGCCGATAAACAATGCGATCTGCTGATATTTAGGTGTTGCGCCTACAATATATCCTGTTTTCAGATCCTGGGAAGTTGCCCCTGCATTCGCTGCCGCTATGCAAATCATTCCACCCACCACCAATGCCATCGGTTCATACACTTTTCCTGTCCAGCCAACAGCAATAAAAACCAAACAGGTTCCCATTAAAGTTGCGATGGTCATTCCGCTGATCGGATTATTTGAACTACCGATCAATCCAACAATGCGTGAAGAAACGGTAACAAAGAATGCACCGAATACGATCACCAAAATGCCCAATAATAATTTACTGAAAATACTATCACCGGGTACTTGCGGCAAAATCGTCATCAACAAGATCAATACAATACTTCCGATACCAACGATCTTTATGGAAAGGTCTCTTTCAGTTCTCAATACTTCCGTTACAGTTTCGCCTTCTTTTTTTAATGATCCGATACTTCCTTTAAAAGAAGAGATAATGGTTGGAATCGTTTTAAATAATGTGATAAATCCTCCTGCTGTAACGGCTCCTGCGCCGATCTGACGAATGTAAGCGCGATAAATAGCAACACTATAATCATTGAATGTATGTGTTAAGGCATTCCAACCACCGGGGCCACCATTTTTATCCAACCCTGCTAAATAACCCAGCTTCACCAATTGTAATGCGATCACATCAGACGGAACCAGTGTTGCCAATAATGGAGTGAACACAAACCAACTTAATACACCACCTGCCACTAACACGCCTGATATTTTTGGGCCAATGATATAACCGACCCCCATATATTCAGGAGTGATCTCACCACTGATCTTTGCGGAAGGATAAAACCGATTTGCCTGCTTGGTCATGAAGGAAGGCGTCTCTGCAATAATGTTAAACACTTTCTGAAGCAATGCATATACCAATGCAAACCCAACGCCCTGTAATGCAGTTAAGGCAAGGCTTCCACCCTTCTCCCCTGCTTTAAGCACACTTGCACAAGCTGTTCCTTCCGGATAAGGCAAAGTATCGTGTTCTTTTACAATTAATGATTTGCGTAAAGGTATCATCATCAGTGTACCCAATATTCCACCGAAGATGGCCAGCGTTAAAATGGTCATGTAGTTGAAAAAATTCGCGCTGGAAGGTTCCGTTAAAAATAAAAAACCCGGCAAA
>CAIMKO010000570.1 GCA_903841915.1 uncultured Chitinophagaceae bacterium
ACTATCACATCCTAAAAAATTGCCCGCTATTCCTGTTCATTATATTGGTTTAATATCAAGGTTGAAAAAAAATATAACCACAGAAAAAAAATACGATTACTGCATTGTCCTATCCGGTCCCGAACCCCAAAGAACGATCTTGGAAAAATTGATCTTAAAAGATATTGATACCATTGCCGGTAAAACGCTGCTGGTGAGAGGATTACCGGCTAGTGAAGAAACTATTCAAAAAGCATATACAGTAGAGATCAAAAATTATTTGCCCGGGATACAAATGCAGCAGGCATTTGAGCAAAGCGAATATATTATCAGTCGAAGCGGTTATACTACCGTAATGGAGATATTATCCATGCAAAAGAGATCGATCCTTGTTCCTACACCGGGGCAAACAGAGCAGGAGTATTTGGCTGATATTTTACAAAAGCAAGCCCTGATATTCACGATCTCGCAAAATAAATTCAGTGTCATTAACGCAATTCAACAGGCAAAACAGTTTTCTTATTCCAGCATTACGCTACCTGTTTTCAATGACGAAAGTCTGCAACAGTTAATGCAAGTAATACCATTATAAAAATTGGATTTACATTTGTTGCATCAACATGAAATCAAATACCAAAGCTCATCTTGCTGTTCTGGCCACTAATTTGTTGTTTGGTGTCAACTATGCAACAGTAAAATATATCACACCCGCTTTGATCCTACCGTTTGGATTAAACATGGCAAGAGTATTAACAGCATTGATCCTTTTCTGGATATTGTATCTCTTAAAGCCAACCACATTTGGTATTCGTGTAAAAGATATACCGCGTTTTATTATTTGCGCAGCATCCGGTGTTACCATCAATCAATTATTGTTTATTAAGGGCCTATCATTAACCACTTCTATTCATGCTTCTTTATTATCATTAGGCACACCCATTTTCATTACCATTATTGCAGCCTGGCTACTTCGTGAAATGCTAACACCCGTTAAAATGATCGGGCTGCTCTTAGGCATTGGCGGTGCAACCATGTTAATTTTATTAAAAGACAACACACATAGTGGGACCGATGTCATGACCGGCGATATTTTAATTCTACTCAACGCCATTTCATATGCATTTTATATGGTGCTGGTAAGACCTTTAATGCAGGTATACAGCCCGGTTCATGTGATCCGATGGGTATTTACTTTTGGCGCATTCCTGATCGCACCCTTTGCCTGGCCGCAGTTTGCAGGCACAGACTGGAGTTTATTTCAATTAACTCACTGGATGGCATTGGCCTTCGTATGTATAGGTGCTACTTTCTTCAGTTATCTGTTTAATATTTACGGTATTTCTGTAATCGGTGCTTCCGCCACCGGAAGTTATATTTATACGCAGCCTGTTTTTGCAGCAATAACTTCCATGATCTTTCTAGGGGAAAATATCGATTCCTATAAAATAATAGCTGCTCTATTAATTTTCGGTGGAGTGTATCTGGTTAACTGGCAAAGAATGAAGAATTAAATTTATGTAGTCAGGTTTTGTAATCACAGATGTTCGGAAGATGAAGATTATTATTTATTTCCCTTAGCGATTATATGTATATAGCAATACATCAGCTAAGCTTGCTCCACCCAAAGTGGACCGATGTTCTGTTCTTCCATTCCTGCCATAAACATTTGAACCCTTTGGATTCATACTTTTTTATCTCTTCTGGATTTGCGCTCTTGTTGCTGAAAAAATCAACCGGACAGGAATAACTATTTTACTTACATAAAATAAAAAATAGTATCTTTTATTAGATTTTCAGGTGTAGTTCTTATACCTGCATATTCATTCACTTTTTCTTTCGGTTTCATTCCTATCATAGTCTTATATAGTCCACAGATATCCAGGGATAGTCCACGAAATGGTGGACTATCCCTGGACTATGTTAGCATCAACTAAGCGTTATATAAGGGTTATGTACGTCTTATCTAAGGCTTTACTATAAGGTAAGCAAGCAAAGCTAAAAGGCTAAAACCTTTTTTCATTAATAAATGTTCTTATTAATTGCCCCCTTATAGTTTCCTCTATTTTCTTCCTTCTTGCAAATATTAATCAACCATTGAATCACTGTCCTTTCTTAGGGTAATCAAAAAATAAAAATTCTTTATCGGCTCCTTCAAATAATTTCCAGTGAGTAACATTTGCTTTCACTGCAAACATTGCGCAAGTGGGCATATCATCGATCAGTGTGTTTGTCAGATCATTCACAAATTCTGTGATGCCCGGATTATGCGCGAAAAGGGCAATGCTTTTTAATGCATCATCCAGCTTACTGATTACGTGATAAAATACTGAAGCGGGCGCATGATACAATTCAGGAACTTTAATGATCGAACTTTCTTTTACATGATATGCTTCTGCAAAGTATGCAGCGGTTGTGAATGCACGTTTGGCAGGACTTGAGATGAATGCATCAATTGTAATTTTTCTATCGACTAACCGCTCTGCCATTATAGGTGCATCCTGATGACCTCGATCATTCAGCTGCCGCTCAAAATCACTGTGTAGAATATTGTCCCAGTTGCTTTTCGCATGTCGTATGATGATCACAGTTTTCATGTATCAAAGCTATTGAGAATATTTTATAACTAGATTTCATCCTCTTTCAAAAATTGAAGACTAATACCCTCTTACATTTTTCCCTTCCATATAATTCAGGAATGCTTTATTACAAACTCTATTACCACCGGGTGTTGGGTAATTCCCGGTAAAATACCAATCGCCGGTATTAGTAGGACAAGATTCATGCAGATCCTCGATGGTTTGATAAATAACTTCAACAGGAAGATCGATCTCCTGAGGCGTAATCAATTGAGCGATCTTGGCAGATATCTCTTCGGTTGTAAAAGGCTTATACACTTGTCGAACAATATTCTCTGTATGCAATTGATTATTGCGTTGCAGTTCTGCACATTTTTCTGTCAGCTCTTTTAAAACACCTTCCATTCCTCGCTCTTTCATTAATTCAATAGCGGCACGGAATGCAATAAAATCACCCAACTTACTCATATCAATGCCATAACAATCAGGATAGCGGATTTGCGGAGCAGAAGAAACAACGACGATCTTCTTGGGTCCTAATCGCGATAGCATTCTTACGATACTTTCTTTAAGTGTAGTACCACGAACAATACTATCATCGATCACTACTAATGTATCTAATCCTTTGCGAACGGTGCCGTATGTGATATCGTATACGTGCTGCACCATTTCATTTCTGTTCACATCTTCTGTAATAAAAGTGCGAAGCTTCACATCTTTGATCGCAATCTTTTCCTGGCGGATCTTTCTGGTGATCATTTCCTGCAACTTCTCTTCCGTAACATCATTGCCCCAGTTTAAAATACGCTGCACTTTAATTTGATTAAGATAATCTTCCATGCCCTTCACCAAACCATAAAATGCAACTTCTGCAGTATTGGGTATATAAGAGAAGATGGTGTTCTTTAGGTCGTTGTGAATATTTTCTAATACGCGTCTGCTTAAATGATAACCCAAAGCTATTCTCTCTCTGTAGATCTTTTCATCACTTCCTCTTGAAAAATAGATCCTTTCAAAAGAACAAGCTCTTCTTTCTTTGGGCTCAATGATCTGATCAATGCTGTAATTTCCTTTTTCATCAATGATCAAGGCATTACCCGGCAACAGTTCCAGCACTTCATTCTCTCCCACATTAAATGTGGTTCTGATAGCAGCACGTTCACTTGCAGCAACAATAAATTCGTCATTTATATAATAATATGCAGGTCGAATGCCATGTGCATCACGCATTACAAAACTGTGTCCATTGCCAATCAAACCACCAACGGTAAATCCTCCATCAAATAAGGGAACTGATTTTTGTAATACTTTGGAAAGATTGGCATTGTTGGGATTCTCTTCATCTTCTTTCACTAAGAAATGATGGATCACTTCCATCATCGCAGCCAGATCACTTTGCTTCTGAAATTCTCCCGGTTCAATATTCAGGAAATCGTATAATTCATCCGTGTTTACCAAATTGAAATTCCCTGCCAATGCTATATTTCTGCCGGGTTGAATATTTCTTTTGATGAAAGGATGACAGAATTCAACATTATTTTTCCCCTGTGTACCATAACGAAGATGACCCATTAATAATTCACCTAATAATGGAAGGTGACCCTTCATTAATCCGGGATGCGATTTGATGTCACTCTGATGCCTTTCCAATTCTGTAACTTCCTGTCCGATCTTAAAAAAAATATCAGCAATTGGTTGCTGCGCATTACTTCTAATCCGATGCAAAAATGGATATCCGGGTTCAACATGCAATTTAACTGCTGCAACACCCGCACCATCCTGACCGCGATTATGTTGTTTCTCCATGAGCAGGTATAGTTTATTCAAACCATACATTACTGAACCGTACTGTTGCAGATAATACGAAAAAGGCTTTCTTAAGCGGATAAATGCCAGACCGCATTCATGTTTTATTTCGTCACTCATGGTAGCTATTAAAAAGAAGTGGCGAAGTTACAACTCCGCCACATTTCCTAAAGTTAATTATATACAGGTTGAGGCTCTGGCTTTACGCTTTCAGCCAACCATAAAAATTCATGTATAAATGTGTC
>CAIMKO010000571.1 GCA_903841915.1 uncultured Chitinophagaceae bacterium
CCTCTTACAACATAAGCCTGATCATTCTGTATGATGATATCACCGCCGATATTGATATTGCTTTTTTGTACAGCAGAATACACATCCAGTGAAGTGATGCCCAGATTGGTTAATTTACCCGGATCGACTTTTATCTCGTAGGTTTTTGTTTTTCCTCCAAAGCATACCACATCTGCAATGCCTGGTACTGAACGGATCTGTCGGTCAACCACCCAATCCTGAATGGTCTTTAATTCTCTTGTATCGCGGAAACTACTTCTCAACGTATAACGAAAGATCTCTCCAGTAGGGCCTGTTGGCGGTTGTACAGCAGGCGAAACATTTTCGGGAAGATCAGCACTGCTTAATAGATTGTTCACCTGCAAACGTGCTTCTTCATTGGTGACTTTATCTTCAAAAACTAGTTTGATATACGACAATCCAAAAATGCTTGTAGAACGCAGACTTGTTTTTTTCTGCACCGTGTTCATTGCTATTTCAATAGGAATGGTAACAAACTTTTCTATCTCTTCGGCACTTCTTCCCGGCCATTGAGTAATAATGGTAACTTCTGTGTTAGTTACATCAGGAAATGCCTCAATAGGCATCGTTTTAAAAGTGATAATACCTGCAATAAGCAACAACAGCGTTGAAAGCAGGATGAAATATTTATTCTTCAGCGAAAATGCCAATATGTTTCGTAAAAGCTTGATCATGATAATAGGTTTAAGGGTTATTAACTGTTAAGTGCATCATAGATCAACAGAGCCTGTGAGGCAATTATTCTATTACCTTCCTGTACACCTCCTGCTAAATATGTTTTATTTCCTACTGTATTAATAACCTGAACCGGCATGATCTTTACATCGCTATTGCTTGTATATACCAGCACATAATATTGACTGTGATCGAATATTAATGCTGAAGATGGAACACACAATGCTGTTTTATTTTCTTTATTGTTTACGGTAACATTGGCAAACATTTCAGGCTTCAGCATATAATTATCATTGGCAAGTACTACCCGTACTTTCATCACTTTATTTGCCGGATCTAAGACATTCATGATCTTATCAATTTTGCCTTTGAATATTTTATCGGGATATGAGAGTGTAGTGATATCTACATTATCACCATTATGCACAAGGCTGATATTTGATTCGTACACATTAGCAATGACCCAAACATTCTTAAGGTCTGATATGGTGAAAAGGCTTGTATTATTATCGGTTCGGATGACCATATTATTGGTGGCAAATTTTTGGACAATGAAACCACTGATAGGTGCTTTTACTGCATAATCTCCATTACTGTTCCCTCCGTTAATTTTCAATACTTTATTAACCCTGTTTAAAGCTGATTTTGCTTGTTCGTAGCCAGTTTCTGCATTTAATACATCTTTTTGTGAGGCTAATCCACTGCTAAACATATCCTGTGTAGCATCCAGATTTTTCTTTGCAACTTTTAAATTGGTTTCTGCATTAACAAGGTCGTTACTATAGCCAGCCATTTCGGTGCTCTTGATGATGGCCAGTGTTTGTCCTGCATTAACATAATCACCGAGCATAACTTTTATATCCTGGATATTGCCGCTTACCATCGGATATACGGGAACTATATTATCATCGTTGAATGCTACTTTACCGGTAAGTGTAATTGCATCTGTTAATTGAGAGGATTGCACTGTATCGATCTTTATCTTTTTCGCCAATGTATCAGGAATCACATATTTCTGTTTTTCATTACTCTCATTTTCTTCCGCTTGTTTGCATGAGGTGAACACA
>CAIMKO010000572.1 GCA_903841915.1 uncultured Chitinophagaceae bacterium
AAATGAGTTGATTCAAAAAGCATTCAGTGGAATTCATGTTATCAGTCCTGCAATATTTTCATTGATGCAGCAGCAAGGTAAATTTTCGATGGTGGATGTTTATTTAAGTCTCTGTGCTGAACATCAGATCCGATGCTTCGATCATTCTGAAACAAAGTTTATTGATGTGGGAAAGCCTGAGAGTATTGCGAAAGCCGAAGAGATGTTTTAGAGGAAATTTTTTTTGTTCGATTCATTTGACAATGACGATATTTCTAAATAATTACTACCCACTATAAGTAACGTCATAGCGAAGCATGTTACGGAAACATCGTCGTTAAACAAATGCATCCTCATGCTCCCGAAGGGTCGGGACAAGTTGTGGCTACCTGCCTACCGGCAAAGGCAGGTCTGTTTATTAATTGACAGATCACCACGCCATGATTGAATTCAGGTTTAAATTTTCTAGAATCATGGATCATGGCTCGTGATGACGGTGCTTCCTCAACTTGCTTCCAGTTGTCCTATCCTAAAATTTGTATACAAAAAGCGGAGGAACTAAATTAGAACCTCAAATGAAAGAAAAAGGACGCAAAGGCATCTTAGGAAAAGAGCCGATTTATGAAGAGTCATTTAAAATAGCTCTTGCCCGAGAGTATTTAAGTGGCCAGTTAAGTTTAGGTCAATTAGCCAAAAAGTATCAGATAGAAAGTGCTGATACAGTCAGATATTTTGTTAATTGGTATAAACGATGGCTGTCAAAACAAGAAGAACTTCATGGAGTTGTTCCGTCAGGGAAGTCTGATACTATCCTATCCATGGAACAACAATTACAACATGCCAACCTTCGCATCGCTGCATTAGAGATGTTGATACAAAATGCCGAAAAGGAGTTGGGTATTGATCTGATAAAAAAGCCTGGCACCAAACAGTTGGCCAAGTAAAACAAAGCTATAGCAATGTTTCATTTGAACAGATATGTCAACTGTTTGGTAAAAGCAGACAAGGCTGGTACAAGACTCACCAACATCAGATGAATGATCGGCTACAGGAGGAGCTTATATTACAATGGGTGCTGGATATACGAACCATTTTACCTCGAACCGGCACCGTTAAACTTTATGCAATGCTGAAAGAAAATATTCAAAACCACAATCTGAAAATGGGTAGAGATGCGCTTGGAAAACTGTTGGAAAAGCATCAACTACTTATTGTAACAAAAAGAAAATATGCTACTACCACTCAATCTTATCATCATTTTAAGAAATGGTCTAACTTGATTGAGAACTGGCAACCTTCTCAAAGTGAACAGCTATGGGTGAGCGATATTACATACCTAAGGACCGAAAACGGGTTTATTTACCTTTCCCTTATTACAGATGCATACTCAAGAAAAATAGTCGGCTATCACCTCAGTCAGCAGCTTAAAGCAAAGGGATGTATAACAGCTTTACAGAAGGCTATTAAAAGCAGAAAAAAGACTTTACAGAAACTTATTCATCACTCCGACAGGGGAATACAATACTGTTGTGATGA
>CAIMKO010000573.1 GCA_903841915.1 uncultured Chitinophagaceae bacterium
CAACAAAATCTTTTTCATGCAAGGTCTTCATGCCGATATAATGGTTCAACCCATTGATAATATCAACATTGCCTCCCAATCGGTTCGCATAAATGGCCAAACTTAATCCTTCGGGATACTGCGGGGCATTCAATTCAATACTCCACATCGGAACATATAAAACAGCAATGAGCGAAAGGCCGCATAAGAATAAAATGATCCTCGTTGCTTTTTTTAATCTATTCGTTTTCATAACACATCATTAAATAAAAAGAGAGGCATGTACCCACGAATGGACAGACCTCTCTTTTTTAGAAAATTATTTCTTTGTTGTACTGTCTTCTTTTGGCAGATTAGTGCCTAAACTGTAACTGATAGGTACATTGCTTCCTGCGGGTGATACTCTTACATACCCCTGCATTTCCTGATGCAATGCACTGCAAAAATCTGTACAATAGATAGGTATAATACCCACTCTGTCCGGTGTCCATTTCAATGTTTGTGTTTCACCAGGCATGATCAGCAATTCTGCATTACCGGCTGCTTTCACAGCAAAGCCATGCGGCACATCCCAATCCTGTTCAAGATTGGTGATATGGAAATAAACTTCATCACCGAGTTTGATACCTTCAATATTATCTGGTGAGAAGTGTGAACGAATAGCAGTCATATAAACATGCACTTTATTTCCTTCTCTCACCACTTTGGTTGTGCTTTCTCCTTTAGAAACATATTTATTTGTGTTCTCGTCGATCTTAAAGAATTTCACAGAATTATTCTTGATCACATCAGCCGCAACAGCTTGTGCATAATGCGGTTCGCCAATAGTTGGGAAGTCTAAAATCAATTGCATTTTATCGCCACTGATATCATACAACTGTGCACTTTGTGCTAATTCAGGACCTGTTGGCAAATAACGGTCTTTTGTGATCTTGTTGTATGCGATCAGGTATTTCGCATTTGGCTTTTTGGTATCTCCGCCCGGTACACATAAATGACCAACAGAATAATAGGTAGGCGCTCTGTCCAGCACTTTCAGATCTTTGATATTCCATTTCACCACTTCAGATGAAACGAAGAATGATGTATAAGCATTCCCTTTACCATCAAACTCTGTGTGTAAAGGTCCGAGACCCGGTTTCTTTACCTCACCGTATAAAGCAGATTCATATTTGATGATCGGAATACCATCATAATCGCCGATATAATCTTTAGCAGCAATGGCTTTCTGTATCTTATCAAAACTGAAAACAGGAATCAATGCAGCAAGTTTACCGCTACCTACAATGTATTCTCCGGTTGGATCAACATCGCAACCATGCGGTGATTTAGGGCAAGGAATAAAATAGCAAATATCTTTCAGCTCTTTTGTATCCAGAACAGTTACTTCTGTTTTAATTTCAGAAGTAGCAGTATGTGTTTTTTCGTCATACACATTATGCGCATATTTTACAGATTGCTTTCTTCCTTTACCTGCTTTCAAATATTCTTCTGCTTTCTTCCAGTTTACAGCCATGATAAAATCTTTATCATTCTGTGAAGCATTTACTTCCAATAAAGTATTGGCTCTTTCTGTATTATAGCAGGAGAAGAAAAACCACCCATGAGATTTTTCTTTACCGGAATGACTAAGGTCAAAATTTACACCGGGACATTGCAGTTGAAATGCAATATCCATTTTACCATTGCCTTTATCAACACTGATAAAACTGATGGTGCCTTTAAAATTTTTCTTGTACGTATTAATAGGAACATCGCCATTGGCATCATCAGGAGGTACACTGAATCTAGTGCCGGCTACAATATATTCTGTGTTTTCGGTAATGAAAGGAGAAGAGTGATTACCTGCACTATTGGGCAATTCAATGATCTCGGAAGTATGAAAAGTAGTGAGATCAACTCTTGCTACACGGGGTGTATTGTTGGCATTGGCAAATATCCAGCGACCATCGATCTCTCCATTTGTTTGAGAAAGGTCCAAATGGTGTTGATCATCCCATGGAATAAAACCATGTG
>CAIMKO010000574.1 GCA_903841915.1 uncultured Chitinophagaceae bacterium
CCCCCTGAAATGAAATAAAATAAAAAACATTTTCATTGCGCTTAAAATAAGCTACTGACTTTGATTGATGGCAATAAATATATGGTTGATTGTATGCATCGGTAAACACTTCCCATTTACCATCTTCCATTCCATCTGCTTTTACAGAAAGATTGAAGCCGGGTAAAAATTCAAAGGCAGCTTTCAATGAAGGGTCAGCTGCAGTATTACAAACGATCTCCGTTTCTTTAGGCACTGAAAACTCTTTAAATGCTATTTTTCCATTCATGCTAACAGCATAATGTGCTAATGGATAAGATAAGGTTTTACTTCCAATGGCGGGCGTTGACTGTACTTGAAAATGCAGATGAGGTTCAGGTGAACGTCCCGAATTACCACAAGCTGCAACGATATCACCCTGTTTTACAAAATCACCAATTTGAACTTTGAATGATCCTTTTTTTAAATGACTCATTTTAGTGTACAAACCTTCGGCGTGCTTGAGCACGATACTATTGCCCCAGTTTTGTTTCTGATTAATTGTGCCGATCGCATTATCGTCAATATAATCCTCAATCTTTTCTACAAACCCATCAGCAGCTGCCAGAACAGGTTTTCCAAAGCAATAAAAATTTTCAGGCACAGCAGCAAATTGATCATATGTTTTCAATTCCTGATCCACAATAATAAAATCAAGGGCTTTGCTCCATTCGCCTTTGTGTGTTATGCTTCCCTCATATCCCTGCGACACCATCCACTTACCAATAAAAGGCAATTGCAATCGAATTGTATTCACATTCAACAAACGCTCTTTGTTGTTTAAATAATTGTATAAATTCTTTTCAGGCGAAAAAAATTGCAGGGGCGTTAACACCACTCTTCCTTTCTGCGCTTTGAGTGCAAAAAAATACAATAAAGAAAGAACTGTGATACAGAAAGGCATTGAAAAGACCGGTAAATGCCATTGGCCCAAAATAATTCCTAATGCCATCACGATCAGAAATGTAATGGGAACACTGATGATTGCCCATAAATAGGAATGAAAAGAAGGCACTACAAAAAAACCACCTACTGCAACGCTTGTTAAAATGAAGTTTCCACCAATCAGATAATAATTCATTCCCTCAGGGTGAGCCATTACAATATTATTAAAACAGTATGCCGACAAAAAGCCGACAATTATTAAAGAGAAAATGATCCGGCTATGAATTAATATACCAATAGCAACGAGTAATCCGGCTAAGATATTATTTTGAAAATACAATGAACTCAATGCTCTGAAAAAAGTAGAAACCAGAGGAGGAATATCCAATTTTTCCATGAACATAATAAAGTTTACCAGCTTTTGATCGCCTACTGCATACACATCGTTCAACCAATAAATATTCCTGAAAGTAAAATGAATAGCTTCAAAATCATTCGTTACCAATAAGATGGTCCATAAACAAATCACAAACGGAATGGTGAGAAAAGGCAAACCATATCTGCCTAATTTATTTTGCAGAACCACAGACAATATAACCGATAAAATAACGATGATCAACAACAGCAACCAGAATGCGGAACTGAAATTATATATCGAACCCATGCCAATACCAATGATCAATGCATTGTAGCTGTAGGTTCCGTTTTGTATTGATCGTTTGTTCAACCCGGTGAAATGGGATAACGCAATAGCAAACAGTGTTGCTATCAATCCTGTTATCCCGGCATATGGATTAAAGAAGGATACGATCATCAACATCAATGCGAACAGTTGATTATTCGAAAAGAATAATACGGAATAACTATTCAGCAATGCTGCTATAAATGGCAATATATATTTTTCGGTCGTTTTGATATACTTAATTATTTCTCTGTAAATGTTGCGGCATTACTTCGAGCTGTTGCAAATAATCTAATGTTTCTGCTTTGCGAATAACATGAGTTTGATCGTTTGTATCGATCAAGACAATATTGGGGCGCATGGCAATGAATTGCATCCATTGTGTCATATTGTATGCGCCAACCTTATGCACCACCACATGATCTCCGCGATTTAATAGTGGCAGACTAACTGTTTCTCTTACAATATCAATATTCATACATAAGGGACCATACATGACCGTTTCTTCAGTAAATTGACTTACTTCCTGTGCAGGGCTTATTTTATGATCGTACCAGAAAGAAGTGAACATGATATTTACACCAAAATCCATGATCGTTGCTTTACGGCCATCGCTTAATCGTTTATTTGCCAAAACAGTTCCTAACAAATATCCTGCATCATCAATCATTACCCTCCCGCTTTCTAAGATCAATAAAGGCAATTCATCCACCTTAAAGCCATAATTTAAAATGGTTGAAGTGATTACTTCGGCAAATTCATCAACCGTAGGAGTAGGAACCAATCCTATAGCTCCTTTTAAAGTATTGGCACTTGGGAAACCGCCTCCAAGATCTATATATTTTACCGTAGTTTTTAGTTCATTTTTGCAATTCATCGCAAGATCACAAAGCTTTGATGCAGCTACCCCATAAGCAGCTGTACTCAACATGTATGTGCCAATGTGAGCATGCAATCCTACTAACTGTAATTTGCCGGATTCCACAATTTTATTTAACGCCTGCCATGCCTGCCCGTTCTCATAATTAAACCCAAATCTATCCCACATTGGATAAATTCCGGTATCCATGTTTACGCGAATGGCAACACGAGCTTTCTTATCCAATTGGGAACAGATATCGATCAACAAATACAATTCTTCAAAATGATCGATATGAATCAAAGAATCATTCTCTATTGCTAACTTAATTTCATCAGCATGCTTATCCGGCCCGTTAAAAATGATATTACTGCCCGGAACACCATTGCCTAAGGCTTTTTTATATTCGAACCCACTTACTACCTCGGCCCAGCTTCCTTCCTGATGAAAAATATTACACACGGCATTATTGTAATGTGTTTTATAACTCCATGCAAACTGCACTTTCGGATAACGGGTATTGAAGGCCCGAACCGCGGACTTATAATTCTGCCGGATCTTTTGTTCGCTGAGCACAAAAACAGGACTTCCGTATTTTTCAATAATGGATTTTACAGACACCCCATCAATATGCGTTACCGGCGTAGATTCGCTTTGCGATCCAAATTTATTCATCATGCCCGCATTCATTTTTTTAATAAGCGGTCTTTCGTATTTTAATTTTGACATGGCTTTGTAATTCATTTTAATGGTTATAAACTTCCGAATGCGCTGAATTGTTGAAAATTCGAAACATCAACGATATGATCCCAACTATACCGTATAAATAATTTGCCTACATCATAAGTTGTAAATGGTTCAACCTTTTCACCTAATGCCATCTTAACCAATGTGGCAGGCTGATTTTGCCCGGCACCTGCCGATAAATAGATCCAAGCCGGAAATCTTGGGTTGATCTCCATGATATACAATTCATCGTTTGCCGTTTTCATTATTTCAATTTCGAAACCCCCTCGCCATTTGGTAGCAGCAACAAATTTCTTTGCCAGATCGAGCAATGCATCATCTTCCAATGTTATTCCGGCCCAAGCTTTCCCTTTATCGGTGATATACATTTTTTTCATTGGAATGATACTAACCGCATTCCCTTCTCCATCGCCCAATGCAGCAATGTTTACTTCAGTACCATTAATGAATTGCTGAACAATGATGGGCAAGCCCCACTTACCACTGATTTTATAAAATGCTTTTTGTGCTTGCTCTAAAGTGTAGGCCACCACTGCTTCATAGAACTTTCCTTTTACAACCAAGGGGTATCCAAAATCTTCTCCATTCTGATTTAGCTCATATACATTATATATTGCTTTGTCTTTTGGAACGAGGAGATCGTGCTTTTTTCCGAATGCATATAAATTCAATTTATCTCTGGCATCAAACATTTCGAAGCTTGGTAAAACCGAGTGAATACCCAGTGACCTTAATCGTGGCGCGATGGTGATAAAATTGTACAACTCTGCATCGAAATTGGGAATGATGACATCAATATTTTCTTTTTCGTGAATGAATTTTATGGATTGATACAAAACCTCTGCGCCGGCTGCTGGATAAGAGATCTGATAGGTTTTATCGCAAATACCATCCATATAGATGCCGGGCTCCAGGCTTTCATAGGCTAACCCAATGATCCTAATAGGATCTTTTATTCCATCACGCAATGCCCTGATAACGGCCACTCCGGGACCCGGACTATCAATCGCATTTAATCCTGTAACAGCAATAACAATGGGCTTTTTATTTTCACTCATGCTTACAGTTTTATTTGTTGAGTAAATTATTTTCCTTTAACAGACCAACAAATTCATCTACATCTTTTTCGATGGTCATTTTGTCAACTTCATATCTATCCAGGAGCATCTTCTTTATTTCATTCAAAGAATGATTGTCTTTCATCCACTGAATGATCTCTGCAGCTACCGGATTACTACTGAAAGAATCGCCTGTAGACGGATTAAATACAAATCCGAATTCGTTGGTTGCAATGTTTTTTTTGATCATATTAAATTTTTGGTCTTGATTAATCTTCCTCTAGGTGGACAGAATATATTAAACGGTTTTAGTCATAGTAATGTTCACAATGCGTTAACTACGATTGAAATCAATAAAAAACAGTAAAATTTTAATTAGTAGATCTTTTGTTTCACCCAAACAAAATCGTCGGTTAATAGATCATTTTTCAGGATGCCTTTCCGTCGAACAGTTTCCAAATAATATCCGTTTTTCTCTAACACACGCATGCTGGCTTTATTATAATCAAAAACTTCTGCAACAATGCGGTTAATGGCAAAGTTTTCAAAAACATAATTGGTCATAAGGCCAACTGCGATCGTTGCTATACCTTGTCCCCAGAGAGGTTCAGCAACCCAATAACCCAATTCAACATTCATTCTATAAACATCATTCAACAATGCAATTCCAATACCTCCAACGATCACCTCCTCATTCATGATGGCAAAGTTTTGTGTTGGAAACAATTCAATTTGGCAAGCAATAAATTTTTCCGCATCCGCTAAAGTGTAAGGATGGGGAATATAATCTCGGAGATTATTCCAGATATGGATATTATTATAGCTGTCAGCCAGCAATGAAGCATCTTCAATTTTCCAGGGTTGCAGTGTTATATACATTTAATTCTGTTTAACTTGATTAATGTCATTGATACCTACCCGTATTATCCTGTTTAATGGTTAGACTCTAGTCTTGAGATAATCCTTCGCTAAAAATAAATTGATCTTCCCATTTGTATTTTTCTTAACAATTAGAGCAAGTTATTTAAAATATCCAAGATGAGACAGTGTATAAACAGCCAAGAAAACCTTCCATTTCGAGGCATTTCTCCTCTCCCGTTTTAGTTGAACCAAATTGCGGGATGATTTTGTTCAATTTTCCTGTCATTACCCAATATATGATGAATAATACCTAAGGCATTTCATAAAATATCCTTTTCAGAGTTCATGTATAGCTATAAGCTTACAGATCACATTGCATCCTCAGCTAAAATATTCTTTTCCTGACTTTGCAGCAAATCAAAAACAAGGATCTCATTGCTGCCTTTTTTTAACCAGGATGCCGGGCAATATAATTTTTGTTGTGGGCCTTTGTTCCAGTAGCGTCCAAGGTTATGTCCGTTGATGTATAAGATCCCTTTGCTGTAATTATTGAGATCGAAATAAGTGTCCCCCGTTTCTTTCAATTCAAAATTGCCTTTAAAGAAATTGCAATAATTATTGTTTGTTACAGGTTTCTTGAAGTTGATCTGTTGATCCTTAATAAATTTTTCATCTACTGCATAGGGGGTGATCTTCCAATCCATCAAAGTCATTCCGTTTAATGTAACACGGTCAGTGATTCCTTTCCGGTCGATCATGAATTGTGCGAAATTGATATGCCCCATTCCTTCTACGACGATCTCCAATTCAGGATTCTCAATATCAGTTTTTGGCAGATTGGTTTCCCATTTCCCGCCATCTCGATAAATACTGTCTATGAATTTTCCATTTAGGAACACCAATGCATAATCGTGCGGCTCCCATATTTTTAGTTTACCGCTTTTATGGCCCACTAATTTTGTTTTATAAGAGATCAATCCCTGATTCTGACCGAATGCCTCAATGGGCTTTGGTTGGGCCGATTGAAAAGACACTGCTTCATAATTCCATAAATTATACACTTTCTTCAAAGAAATCGCAGGAATAGAGATCGTTTTAATTGGCTTTGGTATTTCAGGAACAGGATATGTCACATATTGCTTGATCAAATTACGCAGCAGATAATATTTTGCGGTTGCATTGCCCTGCTCATTGATTGGCGCATCATAATCATAGCTGGTGATATCTGGTTGAAATTGTGTTGCTGAAAAAGCATTAGCACCGGCGGTAAAACCAAAATTCGTTCCGCCGTGAGCAACATAAAGATTGAAACTCTTTTTATTCGTCAATAAGTATTTGATCTCTTTTTTAAGCTCGTTAGTATCAGGTCTTGCCCATTTTTCTCCCCAATGCGTTAGCCACCCGGGATATGTTTCACTGCTGAATACAGGAATATTGGGATTGTGTTTCTTTGCAGTTTCAAAATCCGCATCACTACTCCCGCTATCCAAACCGATCGCTGCTCCCTCTATAGAACCGGCATCCAGCATAAAATCAGTGGCACCATCGGCTGTATAAAAAGGAACTTTGATCCCGTTGCTTACCCATAGTTTTTTTAATTCCTTTATATAGGTTCTATCATTTCCATAACTCCCATATTCATTTTCTATCTGAACCATTAATATGGGCCCGCCATTTGAACACTGCAAAGCCGTAACTTCTTTAGCTAATCTGTTCACATATCTGGTTACTGCATTCATGAACCTGCTATCCATGCAGCGAATTTTAATATCAGGTATTTTTAGAAGATAGGTTGGCAAGCCCCCGAAATCCCATTCGGCACACACATAAGGACCGGGTCTCAATAAAACCCACATCCTCTCTTGCTTGCATATTTTAATGAATTCAGCAATATTTCTGTTTTCTGTAGCAAAATCAAACAGACCCTCTTTCAATTCATGGTAATTCCAAAAAATATAAACGGCAATCGTATTACAACCCATTGCTTTTGCCATTTGGATACGATGCCTCCAGTATTCTTTTGGAATACGAGCAGGATGCATTTCAGCACTGATGATCTGAAATGGCTTTTTATCCAGAAGAAAATTATCGCCTCCTAATTCAAACTGATGTATTTGGGAATAAGAAAAATTTTGAATAAAGAGGAATAGTATAATCGCCAATGAAATACTTTTAAATTTTATTTTCATATTTATAAGTTTAGCTATTATTCCGTATCAATGGGTGTAAATGTAAAGATCCATTTTTAGTTGACCCTATCGATTATAGAACTCCTTTTTCTCCTAAAAAAAGATGCATTTGATTCAAAACCGGAAAGATAACTGACCAACAAAGCCGATATAACAATTGTGATATAACTCATTTCCTTCTTTGTAGCGGAGATATTAGTAGCATCTAACCGATCACGGATTGATTTTGTTCGATCTTTTAATAGTTCACTTATTTATCCAACCGACCATATAGTTGTTTTATAAAAATTGTCGTTTTATAGACAATATAGCTTATCCGGTAATTTCGATAGGGCCAAATACAAAAGCCTATCCTCTAAGGCAACCTTTTTTTCAAAATGTCGTAAATAATACAAACAAACAGTAAATATTCGTTTGTATCCATTTATGCGTAAGAAAATATTAATAACCGGGCTTGCAATCTCAATCATCCTTGTTACATGGGGTATCTATAATTACCGTAAACCCCATACCAATGCTGCTGCCTCGAAACCCGCTTTTAGTCTTTCCGCTAATGAACTATTTAAACAATACGAGCAGAATGAAATGGCTGCAAATAAAAAATTTGCTGATAAAGTATTGGAAGTAAGAGGAACTATAATAGCTATTGAATACACGGATAGTACAGCCAATATTGAATTAGCATCCGGAGAGAACATGGGTAATATTAATTGCAGTTTTATTCTTTCAAAAGAACAATCAAATAAACTGCCGTCAAAAAATTCCGAAATAAATATCAAGGGCCGCTGTACTGGTTTTCTGGCTGATGTAAATCTTGTTGATTGTGTGATCGAACAATAAATATTACTCCATATTTAATTATCAAAAAAGAATGAAAAAAAGAATTTCAATTGTCTTAATTCTCAGCAGTATTTTCCTTGTTGCAGTCATATCTTGCTCCAAACAAAGTGCCGATCTGTTAACAAACACAGTACAGTGTGATACAAGCCGCGTCAAATACGCTACTGATATTACAGCCATACTTCAAAACAATTGCTATAGCTGTCATGGCAATGGAAGCACAGGAGGAAGTGGAGGCATTTTATTGCAGGGCTATAGCAATTTAAAAAAATGGGCCGATAATTCAGTGCTGATCGGCAATGTTACACATGCATCGGGTTATGTGGCAATGCCATATGGCCTGCCAAAGCTATCGGATTGCGATATAAATAAAATTGTCGCATGGGTTCATCAGGGAGCATTAAACAATTAAAAACTAAACCATGAAAAAGATCACAGGACTGCTCATAATCTTATGTTTTGCATCAAATTCTTATAGTCAACTCTATATCAGCAAAACAGGCTTTATCGGCTTTTATTCCAAAACATCTTTTGAAGATATCAAAGCAGAAAATAATCAAGTATATGCAGTGATTGATGCTGACAAAAAAAATATTGCTTTTTCACTTTTAGTAAAAGGGTTTCTTTTCCCTAAACAATTGATGCAGGAGCATTTCAATGAGAATTATGCAGAAACTGATAAATATCCTAAAGCAAATTTTACAGGGAATTTTTCCGGTGAACTGAATCCAAATAAAGATGGCATTTAC
>CAIMKO010000575.1 GCA_903841915.1 uncultured Chitinophagaceae bacterium
CAACAGCAGCAGAATGGGAAGCTGCTATCAAACCCAATACTAAAATGATCTATCTCGAAAGCCCTACCAATCCGGGTTTAGATATTCTCGATATTGAAATGATCGCCAAAATTTCTAAAAAACACAAGATCATTTTAAATGTTGATAATTGTTTTGCAACACCCATCAATCAAACACCTATCGCATTGGGCGCTGATATTGTGGTACATTCCGCTACGAAATGGCTCGACGGACAAGGAAGAGTTTTGGGCGGAGTGGTACTTGGTAAAAAAGAATTGATCAAAGAAGTGTATCTGTTTTGCAGAAGTACAGGTCCTGCCCTTTCTCCTTTCAATGCCTGGGTATTGAGCAAGAGTTTGGAAACATTGGATGTGAGAATGGAACGCCATGCTTCAAATGCTTTATTTATTGCTGAACAATTGCAATTGCACCATAAAATCACAACCTTAAAATATCCTTATTTGACAACACATCCGCAGCATGCAATCGCTAAAAGGCAAATGAAAAATGGCGGTGGTATTGTGTGTTTTGAATTGAAAGGCGGATTGGAAAGCGGTAGAAAATTTTTAGATGCTTTACAAATGCTGTCACTCACCGGTAATTTGGGCGATACCAGAAGCATTGCTTCGCATCCTTCAAGTACTACCCATGCAAAACTGACCGAAGCAGAAAGACAGGCTGTGAATATTACACCGGGATTGATCCGCGTAAGTGTTGGATTGGAAGATAAGAATGATATTTTGAATGATATTCTACAGGCATTGGAGAAATGCTGATCTATTATTTTTAAGCAAGTACTATAAAACGAGCAGAATGTTTTATACATTTATTTCGTTGAGTTAATTTGATTTTCAAATTTAAAATCATCGGTATGCTTGCTGACAAAAAGTTAAAAGCTTTCATTCCTACCGTGCATCCTGCCAAAGCAAAATCATTTTACACAGATGTACTAGGACTAGAATTGTTATCAGAAGATCAATTTGCTTTGGAATTCAACGCCAACGGAACTTTATTAAGAGTGATCACTGTGCAGGAACTAACACCCCATCCCTTTACTGCTTTGGGATGGAATGTCGATGATATTGTTGTAACCATTAAAGCACTTAACAAAAAAAATATCTTTTGCGAAAAGTATGGCTTCTTTGAGCAGGATGATCTGGGAATATGGATATCATCCAACGGCTCAAAAGTGGCGTGGTTTAAAGATGTTGACGGAAATACGCTTTCGCTGACAGAATAATAATCACTCCTTACTCACTGCTACTGCAATCTTAGAATCAGCAGTGCCATAATATAAGAACCATTGATGGTTAAAGTTGGCTAATCCTTCTAAAAAGCAAACTTGGTTTACCTGTCCGGTTATTTCATAGGGTCTGTCCGGCTTGATAAAATAATGATCCAGACGTTTTAAAATTTTCGTAGGATCATTTTTATCAAATAAAACCTGAGCAGCAGCATAAGTTCCTTCAGGTAAGGTTGTATCACCGATACTTCTTAAATTTTTACTGTTATAAATTAACAGAATGCCTTTGTCAGTAAGCATAGCAGGCGGGCCTGATTCAACGAGATCGCTGTCGAATTTTTTATTTCTTGTAGGAACAATGATCTGCAAAGCCGGCATGTCAACAGCCCAATTTTTTAATGAATCTTTTGCATGTTCACCATCTTTCATTTCCAAAGGTGTCCAATGGATCAAATCATCAGAAGTGGCAGTCCAAATAAAAACATCACCCCAATACATCCAGTATTTGCCATTGATCTTTGTGGCAATGATCTTTCCGTTTTTGTACGTAGAAACAATAGAACCTGATTTAGACCATTTGTCAACATACTTCCCATTATATGCATTGGCGAATACATGCCCCTGTTTTTTCCAATGAATTAGATCGGGAGAGGTAGCAATTAATAATCTGGCAAGTTTGCCATCATAAGCAGTATAAGTCATGTAATAAGTTCCTTTATCATCCTCCACGATCCTTGGATCTTCGCAACCTCCCTCCCATTCGTACTTTTTATACGCATCATTATCGGGATATAAAACTGGCACCGCATGTCTTGTAAAATGAATACCATCCACACTTTCTGCCAACCCAATCCTGGAAGTACCTTCAGGTTTACCTGTTTTATCCTGTGCTCGGTACAACATAAAGACTTTACCATCTTTTACAACGATGGCAGGGTTAAATACATCTTTTTCTTCCCAAAAATTTCTCTGCTTTGTGATGGGATCCATAAAACTATTATTGCCCGGCCTCAGAATAGGATTAACAGAATCTGTTTTTTTAAATGAGAGCATTGCCCAATCTTCTGCATTTTGTGCTGAATCTTTTGTTGGAATTTGATTCCCGGATGAATTATTACAACTACAAAAAATAAGAAATACAATAAGCAAAGAGGAGAATGTTTTCATACTGCAATCATTTAGTTGAGAAAGATAGTTCTTTTAATTTTTTGATGCAATAATTAACCATGGAGTAAAAGATTAGCAAAGTTGCAAAAGTTAGTCAAATAAAAAACCTTGCACCAATAAAGTACAAGGTTTAAAAATTAGTTTATTGAAAAATTAATTTACAACCAAAGTAACGATCGAATGCGGCAAACTCACTGTTTCTGCAGCTTTGCCGGAGATCCATAAACGGTAAGGAATCTTCTCAGCACTTTGATTCATTACAACCACCACAATTTTCCCATCCGTATTTTCAAATGCGGTGGTCAATAACTGACCACGGCTGGATGAGCTGATAATTCTTTTTGCACCCGGTCGAATGAATTTTGAAAAATGCCCGATATAATAATAGGAACTGAGATAATTTAATTGTCCGCTTTTTGTATCTGCATGAATCGGTGCAAAACAAAAATTGCCTACATGATTCGGACCACCTTTTTCATCTAACAAAACATTCCAGTCTGTCCATGCAACAGTACCATTGTTAAAATCATTGATCATGGATCGTCCGTAAGTTTCTCCCAATTTCCATGAACCGAGCATTGCCGGAATAAAACTTTCAGCACAACCTTCCGTAAAGATGAGGTGGGTATTTGGAAAAGATTCAGCAACACGTTTTACATTATCGAAAATTTTACCACCGCCGGTCCAGTCCTCATACCAATGAAAACCTATACCCCACACATATTTTGCGGCTTGAGGATCATTTAAAACCGTGCTCGCACGCTGATACAAGAGATCTCTGTTATGATCCCATGCAATTAATTTTTTGCTTGCCAATCCTTCTTTCTGCAAAGTTGGCCCCAGAAAGTTCTTAATAAAATCTCTTTCCTGTTCGCCGCTGTAATTGCAGGATTCCCATGTTTGAACGGCCATGGGTTCATTCTGTACAGTTAATCCCCAAACAGGTATCCCTTCTTTTTCATAGGTCTTGATAAACTTCACAAAATAGTTTGCCCATGATTGATAAAATTCTTTTTTTAATTCGCCACCATGCAGCATGCTGCTGTTAGATTTCATAAAAGCAGGCGGACTCCAGGGACTAACAAATAATGTTAATTTATTCCCCGCAGCAACAATAGCCTGTTTGATGAAAGGGATACGGAATTGAAAATCATGCTCCACATTAAAAGATTTCAGATCAGCATCGCCTTCGGCAACATAAGTATAAGAATCACTGGAAAAATCGCAGCTATGAATATTTGTTCTAGCCAGCGTATATCCAATACCCTTTTTTGTATCGTATAAAGCCTGCATTAATTCAGCTTGCTTTTCTTTTGGAAGTTTAGCATAAGTTTCAGCAGAGGCATCAGTCAAAGCACCCCCGATTCCGATAAAGGTTTGGAATTTTTTAGATGGGTCAACAAATATGCATGGTTCTGTTTCTTTTGGCTGACCAAAATCTTTAAACTGTAAAGTTGCAGTATTACTTAACCGCAATGCTGTACTATCGGCAGTTGTATAAACTGTCACTGTTTTATTTGCAACAGAATGATCATTTGCTTTTTTGACAGGTTGCTGGAAAGCAAAACAGGGTAGCAATAAGAAGGGAAATATCTTTTTCATATTTGGCTGTTAGAATGTGAAATAAGAATCCAAAATTAGTTATCCTAAGGGGTAATGCATCATCCTATTAATAATTCTTCCTTCAAATAAAAAAGCTTTCATCATTTTGATGAAAGCTTTTTAACATAAGTGGAGAGTATCGGGGTCGAACCGACGACCTCTTGCATGCCATGCAAGCGCTCTAGCCAACTGAGCTAACCCCCCATTTTATTTTAAGAACCAATGACCTTCCCGATACCAATCGGGACGCTCTACCCAACTGAGCTAATCCCAATTTTATTTTAAGAACCAATGACCTTCCCGATACCAATCGGGACGCTCTACCCAACTGAGCTAATCCCCATTTTATTTTAAGAACCAATGACCTTCCC
>CAIMKO010000576.1 GCA_903841915.1 uncultured Chitinophagaceae bacterium
ATCCAATAACCCATCACCATTAATATCTACCATTGTTGAACCGGTACACCAATCTGAACTGCCCGCCACGCCTGCTTTTTCGGTGATATCTTCAAACTGATAATTCCCTTTATTCAAATACAATTTATTGTGTCCTTTGCTGTTTGCAGTAAAATAAATATCGGGTAAGCCATCATTATTAATATCGCCTACTGAAACACCGCCTCCATTATAATAATAGAGATAGTATAGAATACCAAACCCTTCTTTTTTCTCGAGATTATTTTCAAACTGAATGTTTGTTGCAGAAGAAGATAAGCTGGTAAATCCCCTGTCTGATTGTTTACAGGAAATGAAAAATATATTTACAAAAACACAACTTATCAAAAACATCCTTGTTTTATGCATATACTACGATTATCATTTGATCAATTAATATTTGAATGAAATTGTATCATTTCATTTTATTCAGTAACAAGTATTTTTTTGTTTCCTCGGGATATACAGCAATAAAATGCGAACGCATAGATGCCGATGTTGGCAGATCATTACCCTGCAATAAAACCATGATGGCTTTCGAGGGTAACTCAGGCATATGGCAATCAATACAATTTTGAACTATCTTATTTCCAACCTGTGCTTTTTCCTTACAAAAGTTACCATTTTTTTCGGTATGACAGCCCATACAACGCTGAGAAAATACTGCTAATTTACCCGTTTCATTTTCATGCGAATTATGACAGGTATTACAGGTCATTTGACTCTTGATAAAACACTGACTGGCTATCAATCTTCCATAAGAATTACCATGCACATCAATATCTGCAACGGCCTTATTGGTTGTGTCCATGGTGAAGAAATCTGAAAGCTTATCCCCTGCAGTAAAACTAAAAGAAGGTTTAGATTTAGTTAATTTCCCGCCGTGACATAATCGGCAGCTTTCCAGGCTTTGTTCCCTTGTAAATAATCTGGGGTCGATAATATAACGCCCCTTCTTTTCATTGGGATTTTTTTGGTGAAAATCCACATGCTGTGCCGCAGGACCGTGACATTTTTCACAATCCACTCCATAAACGATCTTTGTTTTTGAGAAATCTTCTTTGATAGAATCTTCAGCCGATATTTTTTCGAAATAAGTACTATGACATTCTAAACAACGGGATGTGATCGGTCGGTTGAAAACAACTTTATTGGAATAACCCGGACTATTGGTCCACTGATTGGCCGAAGTAAAATAAGTCAAAGGCAATTGAAATAAATTATTCTTTCGCCAGAATAAAAAAGTTTGCCCTCGTTTACCGGAACCTACTGTGATGTCAAAAGGCTGGGCCATTTTTTCAGTGCCATTGATATAGGCAACCTGATAAAACAGGGCTCCTCTTTTCTCTGCCGCAACATACACATTAGGTTTAAAGGAGAATGTATTTTGCCCCGGGTCGAAACTCCCTTTTATATTTTTTTGATCAGATCTCTGTGAAGTAAGGAAATGTGCTGTTTGTACATGCGAATCATAGATCGCTTTATGACAATTGATACAGGTTGAAGATCCTGCATATTGTTCATACTTTATTCCGGAAATATCATTTTTTGATTCGTGGTCTATGCACTTAATAAATAGAAAAACACAACAAATCATAAAGCAAAATATCTGTACAGATCGCCTAGAGTGTTGTAAAGTAACCATAATCAGCAATTGAATGCAAGAAATACAATCGTACAAAAATGAATACACTATAAAAGAAAAATAAAGGGCTGAAAAAACTACTTCAGCCCTTTTTTCTACACTAAACTGTCAATCTAAGATACAAAAAACAAAAATTATTGCTTGCCTGTGTATAAAGCGTTTACTTCAGCAGCGGAAAGAACTTTACTATATAGTCTGAATTGGTCAATACCTCCATCCCATGATTGTCCCCATCCCATATTCGGAATATTTCTACATCCGCCAATATCAAGGCCTGTGATCTTAGTGTCGTCCATATTTGCGGCTCCGTGAGTTCCCCAAACTTGTTTATTTTTATTTGCAGATCCATCAACATAGAGTGTCATCGCAGAAGTAGTAGCATCATATACAAAAACAATATGATGCCAGTTATTGTCCATGATCTTGTATACTCTTTGGTCATCAGTTGTGCTATTTTTTACCCATTGAAACCAGTTATCATTAACCCCTTTATCGATCACATCCACTTTGATAATTGCTGAATCGTTAACAGTTCCCCAGTCAAATAAACAGAACATGGCAGAACCACCAGTCCAGTAACCATTTGATGATGCAAAATGGAAGGCAAAAGATGCGTTTCCTTGTGGTGCACCGTTACGTTTTTCCCAAAAAGAAATTGAGAAACTGCTTGCCGTAGAAATGAAATCATTTCCGCCTGCGTATTTAATCATTTTAACACCATCACCCTGAACTGCCTTTCCGGAAATACCTGCAATAGCGGTTAAGGGATTACTAGCCGGGAATGCGGCTTTGATACTATCCACTGCATTCATGAGCGGATTGGAAGTAGTTCCATCAAATGCTGCATAAAATTTTAACGGACCACCCGGAACATTCGTGTCTTGAGGATAGTCACCTAATACAGGCCTATCCAGCTTCTGACATGCGGAGATGATACTACCCATAACCAAAACGGCGAGGGCGGATTTAAACATGTTATTTAGGTTCATATTTTTTAATTTATTGATGAAAATAAATTCTGTATATTTTTTGCCCGCTATTGAAAGCGGGCAAAGAATATATTGTTTAATAATTAGGATTTTGCACTAATACACCTCCTGACAAATTGATAGCAGGCTGAGGTATTGGATACAAAGCATTTTTAGATGTATATCCTAAACCGCCCAATGCATTTGGTGCATCTATTCCATCAGTAGCCGGCGTCCATCTTACTAAGTCATAGAATCGATAACCTTCCATTGCGAATTCCCATCTTCTTTCATTTTTGATGGCAGTGCGCATTTGAGCTAGACTAACAAATTTAATAACTGGTAATACTGTCGCATTTCCATTTCTTGCTCTTGCTCTTACTTTTTCCAGATTAGCAGCGGCAGTTGTACCGTCTCCTAATTCATTAGAAGCTTCAGCAAGCATCAAAAGCACATCAGCGTAACGCAATATCCTGTGGTTGATCCAGTCAGCACCACCGCTGCTGTTGATCTGCCCTGTGTATTGGCGCATAGCAGGATCAGAATATACTTTCTTATTCCAGTATGGTTGATCCAATGATACACCCGGAGCATAAGCCGGAAGTGTTGCACCGTAACCACCTTGAGCAGGACCGCCATCAGATTGACCTGAGTATAAAATGGTCATTGATTTTCTTGGATCCGTAGAATCCCAGGCATTTTGAAGAACCTTTGTTGGTACATTCCATCCCCATCCTAAATTCCATGCAACACTTGCACCACCTTGTCTTACGTTTTGTGAAGTAGCCCATTGTGTACTGTTATTATTGGTACCATTGGCACCAATATTACACTGCATTTCAAATATGGATTCCACACCGTTTTTACCGGCACCATTCAATCCATCTTTCCAAATATCGGTAAAACTTGAAGCAAGTGCATATTGTCCGGAACCAATCACTGTATTACAAAGAGAAACCACTTTAGCCCATTGTTGTCTGAACAAATAGGTTTGTGCCCACAATGTATTAGCAGCACCACTGGTCAATCTGCCGGGATATCTGTTGGTACCCGCAACCTGCCAGTTCAATGGAAGCATCGTTGACGCAGCGGTTAGATCGGCATCAATTTGAGCATACAGATCTGCAATTGTGGCTTTAGGTTTGATACCTGCAGCCGCATTGGTATAGTAGAAATTGATCAATGGAACCTGTCCATAAGCTTTCACCAGTTCGAAGAAAGAATAAGCTCTGAAGAAATGTGCTTCTCCAATATTTCTTATGGAAGCGGGATCTGATACTTTTAATGAATCTGCCCAATACAATTCCTTGTTACACAAATTGATCATTGTGTAATGGTCATTCCAATAAGTGTCGGTTGCCCAATCATCTTTGGTATATTGGAATGTTTCGAACTCTGTATTGATCTCTGCACCATCAGTTGTACTACTGCCTTTCTGCGCATCATCATCACGAATACTGTTAAAATCTATCCAGGGTAATGTTGAGAATCCTGCCCATCTCAATGTATTGTACAATCCAAGGCTTTGTGATTCTAAAGCTCCCTGATTCAAGTCATTCAGCGTTGCAGTCAAGGGCTGTCTGTCCAAAAATTTACTGCAACCCGCTATTGTTAGAAATAAGGTAGCTACCAGTAGTAAGCTCCCAAAAGTTTTAATATTTTTTTTCATATAATGGTTCATTTAAAATATTATTAAAATGTTACATTCAGACCGAAGGTTGTTACCATTGGTATAGCACCACCTCCATTATCATATCCGAATGCAGTAGCATCACCACCATATTCAGGACTATAGCCATTATTATGTTTCCATGTCTTTAAGTTCTGAACATTAGCAAATAAACGCAGGTTTGTGACTTTACATTTTGCTAATACTTTTGGATCAAGTGTATATCCGATTTGCAGATTTCTGATTCTGAAATAACTGCCGTCTTCAATATTGTAGGTCGATCCATTATAGTTGATTCTGTCTGCTTGACTAATGATCGGTTCCCAATTAGAGGTACCTGCTCCATGCCATCTGGCTGTTTTAAATGCAGCATAGTTAACTCTCTGGAAAGGCGATTCAAGAGATCCCCATGTTCTGAAAATACTGTTGCCATAAACACCACCCAGATCAATACCCAACGTGAATCTCTTATAAGTAAGATTGATAGAACCGCCATACATGAACTTCGGTGTTGGGTTTCCGATCACAGATCTGTCATCAGCAGTTACCGTACCATCAGGACCGGCAGTACCACCCGGACCGGCTATATCTTTAAATTTAAAATCACCCGGTCTGTATGAACCAATAGAAGAAGCAACCGGAGAACCTAAGATATCAGCATAGGATTGATATAAGCCTGCTACTGTATATCCATAGAAAGAACCGATAGCTTGTC
>CAIMKO010000577.1 GCA_903841915.1 uncultured Chitinophagaceae bacterium
CCAACCATTGCTATTCCCGGTGAGTTTGGCATCAGATTAGAAGATTGTGTGTATATAGCTGATGACGGTGCGCATTTCTTTTCGAAACAAAGTATTTCTATTGAACAACCTTTTGGATAATCCTTGACTATTATAAAAAGATTGATGTCATGGTGAGGCGCTTGAAGCATGATTTATGAGATGTTCTTATAACCTCACCCTTCGAGTGCCTCAGGGTGACAGCGCGAACATAGAATGACATTTAACTAAACGAACGTTGCGCCGTTGCGTGAAACAAAATATTTGACCAGATGACGTATCATTGCGTTCGTTGCTTCGCCGCGCACTTTATGTGAAACAAAGTATAAAAGCCAAGCAGATTCCTGCCTACCGGCAGGCAGGCCTCCTGCGTCGGGATGACATAAAGCCAAGCTGCATCAGGGTGACATCTCGTTTTATAAAGTGTTTGAATAATATAAAAGAAGGTTGTCATGCTGAGGCACTCGAAGCATGATTTATGAGACGTTCTTATAACCTCACCCTTCGAGTGCCTCAGGGTGACAGCACGAACATAGAGTATCCATTACTAATCAACCGTTGCGACCGTTGTATTCTTTGCGCGCTTTGCGTGAAACAAGAAAACGTAAATCGCAAGTAAAGAAAACTGCTGCGAGAAACATAGAAACCGTTGCGCCCGTTGTATTTTTTGCGCGCTTTGCGTGAAACAAAATCTTTATATCCTATTTTTCCTTATGCATTTTTAAACCCCAGTTTTTCTGCTGTGATCGGCAGATCTCTCACCCTCTTTCCTGTTGCATTATACACCGCATTGGCAACAGCAGCAGCAAAACCGATCAACGCAATTTCTCCCAATCCTTTCGCACCGATCGAATTGATATTATAATCAGGCTTGTCAACAAACCAAACATCGATCAGCGGAATATCTGTATGCAAAGGCACATGATAAGTACCAAAACTTGCATTGGCAATTTCGCCTGTCTGATGATCTACTTTCAATTCTTCTGTCAATGCCATTCCAATTCCACCTACTACACCACCCAACATCTGACTTCTCGCTGTGTTCTCACTGATGATCTTTCCTGCATCCCCTGTTGTTACAACATGCTGAATTTTTATTTCACCCGTTTTAGAATGTACATGCAGTTTTACAAAATGAACGGAGAATGAATTGGTCGCATATTTTACTTCCTGCGGACTATTGGCACTTGATTCTTTGGTGATCTCAATAACAGGTTTATCGGCTTGCTTCATCAAATCAGCAATGGATATTTTAATAGTACTATCCTTTACAGAAAAGACGTTTTCATTTTTTACATCCAGATCGGTGATCGGAAGATTTTTAAAAGAAGCAACGTTTTGAACAGCTAATTCTTTTACGGTTTGCTTCAGGCTTTCACAGATCAAACTCACGGCAGAACCCAATGTGGAAGTGGTACCCGAACCACCCTGCGTTGGGCCCGGCGGAAGATCAGAGTCGCCCAATACAAATTTTATTTTCCCTGTTGGAATTTGCAATGATTCGGCAGCCACTTTCACCATGGCAGTTGTTGTGCCCGGACCCATATCACTTACCGCACTAAACAATACTACATTTCCATCCGCTTTCAGGATCAGTTTTACGGTTGCACCGCCTTTCCATGCACCAAAAATACCACCGCCCATTCCATATCCCACCAGCCATTCTTTCTCTTTCAATGTTCCCGGATGTTTTGGACGATCTTTCCATCCTATCTTTTGTTTTCCGGTC
>CAIMKO010000578.1 GCA_903841915.1 uncultured Chitinophagaceae bacterium
ATGGTTCCATTCCTTCATTTTCCATTTTCATTTTTGCAAACTCAACGATCAGGATGGCATTCTTTGCATTCAACCCGATCAACATTACCAATCCGATCTGTGCAAATACATTGTTCACATAAGTTGCAGCGAACAAACCGCCAATAAATAATCCCAGCAAAGCGCCCATCACTGCCCATGGTGTTCCCAGTAAAACACTGAAGGGTAGTTTCCAGCTTTCATATTGTGCAGCCAGAATTAAAAACACAAATAATAATGCCATGCCAAAAACACTGGCTCCCTTACCCGATGCTTCTTTTTCCCGAAAAGAGGTATTGCTCCATGAATATCCAATATTGGCCGGTAATACTTTCTTTGCTACACCTTCGAGTACACGTAATGCCATATCCGAACTAACACCCGGTGCAGGTACACCATTTATTTCTGCAGCACGGTAAATATTAAAATGATTGGTAAAACCGGGACCAGTTGTGTCTTTGACTTTTGCCAATGTACCCAATGAGATCATATTGCCTGAAGGATCCCGCACAAAATATTGATTGATATCATCGGGTTTCATTCTGTATTCGGCATCGGACTGAATATAGGTTCTGTACTGTCTGCCGAATGAATTGAAATTATTGACGAATGAGCCGCCCAAATAAGCAGAGATCGCACCATTTACTTCCTGTAAAGGGATACCCAATTTCTGTACTTTTTCTTTATCTACCTGAATCGATTTTTGAGGCACTGCTGCTCTGTACAATGTATAGATCTTACCGATCTCCGGACGCTTTGATGCAATGGCTATAAATCGTTGTGTTTGTTGAGCTAAATAAAGTGGCGAATTTCCTTCTTTATCCTGCAGCATCATCGTAAAGCCGGCACCACTTCCTAAACCCGGTATGGGTGGTGGTCCAAAAACGATCACTGTTGCATCCGTGATGTTCTTATTCAAGATCACATTCATTTCAGCAATGATCTGTGCTGCAGATTTATGTCGTTCAGACCAGGGTTTTAAACTGATGAATGCCATGGCTGAATTAGATGATGCGGTTCCCGACATCATATTGAATCCATTGATGGCAGTATAAGTATTCACTTCTTCCATTTTGCTGAAATAAGCTTCCACTTTGCGTGAAACTTCTTCAGTCCTTTGTTTCGAAGAAGCATCCGGTAATTGAATACCGATCATGAAATAACCTTCATCTTCTTCCGGTACAAAACCGCCGGGTACTTTCAAACCTAATACAACGGTTAGCACACAAATGCCGATCAAAATAATTACGGTCATCACTAATTTTCTGGCAGCAAAGCTTGCTACTTTAATATAACCGCCCGTGAATTTGTCGAAGTATCTATTAAAACCATCAAAGAACTTCTGCAATAGACTCTTGCTTGGCTTTTTAGGTTTCAGTAAGATGGCAGCTAATGCCGGACTTAAGGTCAATGCATTGAAAGCAGATAGTGCCACTGATATAGCGATCGTAATGGCAAACTGTTGATACAACCTTCCGGTGATACCACCAGATAATGCAACAGGAATAAATACCGCACATAAAATAACAGCGATGGCAATAACAGGTCCACCCACTTCTTTCATTGCTTTTTGTGTGGCTTCTTTTGGTGAAAGCCCATGTTCAATTTCATGTATCACGGCTTCCACAACAACGATCGCATCATCTACCACCAATCCAATGGCCAGTACCATTCCCAATAAGGAAAGTTGATTTACAGAGAATCCTAATAATGGGAAGAACATAAATGTCCCGATCAGTGAAACGGGAACAGTGATCAAAGGAATTAAAGTAGCACGCCAATCCTGTAAGAACAGGAATACCACCAAGATCACCAATAGCACTGCTTCAAATAAAGTATGCAGCACTTCTTCAATACCCACAGTGATGGCTTCAGTGGTATCTAAACTTATTTTATAATCAAGACCCTGCGGAAATCTTGTTTTCAGTTCTTCCATTTTTGCCTTCGCCTTATTGGCAACATCCAAACCATTGGCACCGGGAATTTGATAGAGCGCAATTACAGCACAAGGCGTTCCATTCATGTTACTGCTTAGGTTATACATCTGTAATCCCAATTCAATTCGCGCAACATCTTTTAATCTAACCTGAGCACCATTATTGTTCGATTTTAAAATGATATTACCAAAATCTTCTTCAGAGACCAAACGTTGTTGCAGTATGGCTGTATAAGAATTTTGTACACCGGGTGTTGAAGGTTCATCCCCGAAAGAACCGCCGGGCACGATATTATTTTGTGCTTTGATGGCATTCACAACATCCGATGCTGTGATCTTTAATTTCGCTAATCTGTCGGGCTTTACCCAAACACGCATGGCATACTCACTACTTCCCATTACCGAAACATCGCCCACACCTTTGATACGTTTTATCTCATCCAATAAATTAATGAATGCATAGTTGTTGATGAAGTTGGCATCATATGTTTTAGTAGGAGAGTAAACAGAAAATAAAAGCAAAGGGAAAGTCAGTGACTTCTTTACATTCACACCCAGGTTAATTACTTCGGGCGGAAGAAATGGATTGGCTCTTGATACACGGTTTTGTGTAAGCATGTTGGCATTATCCAGATCGGTACCTACTTCAAATGAAACCTGTAATTGCATGGTACCATTATAGTTCACAGATTTCATGTAGATCATATTCTCCACACCATTCACCTGTTGTTCAATAGGAGTGGCAACAGTCTGTTCCATGTCCACTGCATTGGCACCGGTATAGGTGGCCGATATCTGCACCATGGGTGGTGTGATCTCCGGGTATTTTGAAACAGGAATACCCTGTAAGGTTAATAGACCCATGATCACAATGAAAATACTGATCACCATTGCAACGATCGGTCGTCGAATAAAAAATTCACTCATACAAATCAGTTAGTAGTAAAGATTATTGTTTTGAAGTACTGTCGTAATTCCATGGAATGATGGTAGGATTGATCGGTATATTGGGTCTTATCATAGCATTACCAATAATGGCAACCTTATCACCGCCTTTTAAACCTTTTGTTACGATCCAGTTACTGCCTACCCGCTTGCCCGGTACAATAATCGTTGGATTGATCTTATTGCTGTCGCCCAAAGCAAAAACCTGATATACATTTTGCATCTGCGCAACTGTATTTTGTGGCACTAAAACAGCATCTTTATAGATATCTGTTTGTAAACGAAGCTTAACATATTGACCTGGTCTTAAGAGATGTTTTGTATTGGGGAATATGGCCTGAACCAATAAAGAACCTGTGGCAGGATCTATCTGTCTGTTGGTTAAACTGATGGTTCCAGTTTCATCATAAAGGCTGCCATCACTCAATAATAACTGAACAGGAATTTGATTTTGCAAGATCTTATGATCTGTAGTATTCTTTGTTTTTGCAAACTTCAAATACTCATCTTCACTGATCGAAAAACGAACACGTACACTATTGATAGATGAAATGGTATTTAAGGGAGCTCCTGTATTTAATTTGCCGATATAATCACCTATCATTACTTTACTGATGCCTATCACACCGGTAATAGGTGCTTTAATGCGTGTATAGTCTAATTCTATTTTTGCATTGCGTAAGGCAGCCTGAGCAGCATCCACCTGACTTAAGGAAGCCTGGTAATTGGCTTTTGCTGCATCCAGATCACGCTGACTTAATGCATGCATGGCAGTCAAAGGTTCTACTCTGTCCAACTCTGCTTTGTTTTTTACTTTGGCAGTATTTGCTTCTGCTAATTTTGCTTCAGCCTGATCGATCTTGTTTTTAATGGGAAGGTCATCCACCGTATATAATAACTGGTCTTTTTGCACCAGATCGCCTTCTTTAAAATTCATGCCCGTGATCCATCCGTCAACTCTTGATTGGATCTGGATATCATCCTGTCCGTAAGTTTCACCTACATACTCAGTAAAAACAGGTACCGTTTGCTGACCCACTGTTACAATATTTACCTCCGGTACAATTGCCGGTGCCTGCTCCTTATTTTCCTTACAGGAGATCAATAACAGCATCAACAATGACCCTGATAATAGCGAAGACTGAAAACACTTCATATAGTATTACTTTTGAATGACAATAATAAGAGAATTTGACCAATTTTAATTCGGTTATTTCCCCCCTGTTTCTAACATTTTGAGGCAGCTGTTAGAACCTGAAACCTACCTGTATCACATATCTGAAATTAAAACTGCTGAGTGTTTCTGTTCCCGTCTTTTTGAAATCAGTATTTCCCAGCACAACATTGTATCCCGGAAATTTATCCGATAAAGCCTGATTCAGTTTGTCCAGTAAAGCCTGCTTATCGGGTCTCTGCAGGGAATCAGTTTGACTTTTGTGCTATCACTCAGTAGGTCCCACAATATAATTGGGATAACAGCACTGCCACAATTTCAGCCGGGAAACAGCTTTTTTTGATTCGTCTATCCTATAGTCATCCTATAGTGATCCTATAGTCAAACCATGGCGAACTTAAAATGATTAAATATTGCTAAACTGTCAGAATTACAGCCTTAAAAATGTCTGTTGGGATGGCTTCCTTCAGAGCACAGTCTCCGCAGGACTCTGCTCGGTGGCGTGTTAATTGGTTATGCGTTATTACTCTCTGCCGTGAGTTCCTACTCTTATGGATTCTATAAATAGGATTTTTTAATGATTGATTATAATTTCATCAAATAATTATTCAGTTTCTAAAATTATAATGATCAATATCCTTCATAAAAAGCGTAATTTTAAAGCAAGTAATTTTGCAGTATGGCATTTGCTTTGTCAATAATGAAACTTCATTTGCAGTATCGGCTGCTAATTTCCGAGATGAATGCTGACATTAATGTACTCCGCATTTTGGAAGATTATATAAAAGAGATATTCTCAACAAAAACTGAATTGGAAATACTAAAAAGCGTAGAATATTTTAAAAATAATTTTACCGGATTCAGAAAAGAAAATGATGAGCTGAGAGAAACGATGCATCTAAAAAAAATGCGGTTATTGGTATTATCTAAAGAAAAAAAAAGGCTTGATTACAAAACTTTTAAGTTAGACCAGCACAATGAAGTCTTGCAAAAATTTAAAGTGTACCGCAAGAAATTTGATAAAATAAAAAGGGAATTTATTCGCTTTGTAGAGAAAAGATCCTGACACTTTTTGTCCTGCAAAGTATAATTGAAAAAACATCATTCTTCTAAAACCTTCCCTTATTGAAACAACTTATTTCCTTCTGAGCAGCGTCTCCGCAGTGACTCTGCGCGGTAAACTATATCCAGGAAAAGGATTTGGAAATTGGCGATAAAAATTGCAGGCTCCTTTTAATGACTCTGCTTCGAAAAAAAATGTTGGTCATATAAGTTGCATATAACCTGTAAATAATTAAAAATGTATTCTGCATCTTTGGTAAATTGTGTGACCCTTAGAAAGGAAAATAATCGGCAACAACACTTTCTGAATCATCTAATTGCTTCCCATATGCGCATCATCCACAAAATAATTCTGTTGAATCTTGCAATCTTTGTTTGCTTCAACGGAAAGGCTCAGGCCGACAAATTTCTTACAAATCTGGACTCTTCCAATCAAAGAGTTATAGCGCAATACAAACAACGGATAGTGGAAACAGAAAAACAACGTATTGCTGATTCTGTTAAAAGAACAGAATTAATGAATAGCCTTAAATCTTTACAGTTATCGGAGACTTATAAAAAGGAAAAATTACAAAAGCAACTGTTGGAAATCAGCAACAGAGATTCTCAACGTATTGTGCAGAAGCGAGTGAGGATCGATTCTTTACGCCAAATAAGAAAGGGAAACCCTGTGATCGGTTTGCTGAATGATACCCTGTTTTATATCTATGAAAGATTTGGTACTTCTACTTCGGCAGAAAGAGCAGGACATGTTTCCGGAAGGATCAGGTCTTTATATAATAATGATTTCTTGAATGTCGATTCCATTAAGAATGTGGAATCAGAAAACGCAATAGATATTGTGTATGATGAAACGATCATCATGAGTGTTTCTGAAACGGATGCATTATGGAATAATATGCAGATAGATGATCTGGCTAAGGATTATAATACAAAAATAAAAGCCGCGATCCTTCATGCAAAGCAAGAATACAGTGTTGAAAAAACAGCGACTAAAGGCGGATTGATCGTTCTTATTATTGCGGTAACATGCCTGTTGATATGGTTGATCGGAAAAGGATATGCCCGCTTATTGCGTACTATACAGGATAAAAAGGATGCGTGGTTCAAGGACTTTGTACATAAGGACTATACTTATCTTACTGCGAAGCAGATGATGAATATTATTCTTTTTCTGATAAAGATCTTCCGATGGATCATTGTGGCTGTAATGTTATATGCGATACTCACCATTTTGTTCAGCATACTGGTATTCACACGTGGATGGGCAGTGAATCTGTTCAATCTGGTTTGGTTGCCATTCCGGGGAATATTGGTATCGATATGGCATTATATGCCCAACCTTTTCAGTATTTTGGTGATCTATTTTGTGATCAGTTATTTCAACAAACTTGTAAAATATATCTTTTCTGAAATACAAGAAGAGAAGTTGAAGATTTCGGGTTTTCAGGCTGACTGGGCCATGCCTACTTTTCGCATTGTGAATTTTCTTTCCTATGCTTTTATGTTTGTACTCATCTTCCCTTATTTGCCGGGCTCTGATTCAAACATTTTTAAAGGGGTCTCTGTATTCATCGGGATCATATTTTCCTTTGGCTCTTCATCGGCCATTGCCAATATCATTTCCGGATTGGTGATCACTTATATGAGCCCGTTTAAGATCGGCGACCGAATCAAGATAGGAGAGATAACGGGTGATGTAGTTGAAAAATCATTATTGGTCACAAGACTAAAAACTCCTAAAAATGAAGAAGTGACTTTGCCAAACTCGGCCATGCTTTCGGGAAATATCATTAACTACAGTTCTCATGCAAGATCAAAGGGACTAATCATTCATACTACGGTAACGATCGGTTACGATACAGCCTGGAAGGATATACATCAGGCATTGATCGATGCCGCTCTGCGCATAAAAGATGTAAAGAAAGAACCCGAACCTTTTGTATTGCAAACAGCGTTAAATGATTTCTATGTTTCTTACCAGATCAATGCGTATACCGATGCAGTGAATACACAGGAAAGAGTGTATTCTCAATTGCATCAGAACATTCAGGATGTTTGTAATGAAAGGGGAATCGAAATTCTTTCGCCTCACTATCGTTATCAGCGGGATGGTAATATGACCACTATTCCAACGGAATATTTGAAAGATGATTATCAGCCACCGGTATTTAATGTCTATTTCAAAAAGGATAGCGACAAATAAGATCAGTGTATAAAAACAGAATGTCAGGGTGCATTTGAACCGTAACATCCTGTGTGCCCCGGTTGGGTGTTATCACCAACCGGAATTATAAAAGGATTCGCATCATTGAATTCACCCTTTTATATGTTCAATAAAACCAAATTCATCTATTCCTGTTTCATAAAATCGCGCAGAAGAATATTTGTATGATTCTATTAAACTACATAATCCGGCTTTGAC
>CAIMKO010000579.1 GCA_903841915.1 uncultured Chitinophagaceae bacterium
AAAATTGTCGCCGATAGGCAATACTGCAAAATTCAGATCGACCCAGGATGGTATCAACTGCATATCCAGTGTTAATGCAGTATCCCCACTGTAATAAAAATTACCATCGGCAGTATTAAAAATAAATCCCATCGGGTTACCGCCGTAAGAACCGTCCGGTAAGCTACTGCTATGTTGCGCCACCACACATTTTACGATACCGAAATCAAATTTCCATTTGCCGCCGGTATTCATCGGGTGTGTATTTGCTATTCCTTGTTTGTTGATCCAACTGGCCACTTCCCAATTGGCTACCACTTTAGCACCCGTCCTTTTGGCGATGCTTGCACAATCAGCAATATGATCTTCATGGCCATGGCTCAAGAAAATATAATCAGCTTCAATGCTGTTTATATCTATATGTTTGGCCAATTCGTTATGTGAAATGAAGGGATCAAACAATATTTTCTTTCCCTGCACGTCTACTGAAAAAGAGGAATGTCCGTAATATGTCAGTTTCATAAGAGGAATATTTTTTCGATGGGGACAAAAATACAGTTTACAGCCTATCTTTCGAAACAATATTACCCAAATGCTGTTGGTATTGGGAAGCAAGTTTTCAACATTTAAAAAAATAAGACCGGATTACATAGATTCAATTGATTTTTGTGCTCTGCAATCCCATAAAACAAAGAAAGAAAAATGAGAAATTCAAGCACCTGGTGGATCATTGCCGGCATCATGTTATTACTTGACCTGTATGTATTTCAGGCACTCAAAGCCGTATCAAATAATGCTGCAGATAAAACACGAATTGCCTTATTGACTGGCTATTGGGTCATTTCTGCCTGCACATTGATTGCCCTATTATCCTTTCCCTACATTCAGGCTTTACAGACATCCAAGATCTTCCGCAATTACGTGTTTGCCATACTAGCCGGACTTTTCTTTGCCAAATTAGTAGGCTCGGTCTTCTTTTTGATCGATGATTTTCGCCGTGCTGCCATGTGGGTAGCCAGTAAAATATTCCCCGGCACAGGCGCTCATTTTGCTGATGAGGCAGGAGGTATCTCACGTTCTGTTTTTTTGAGCTGGATGGGACTGGGCTTAGGAGCAGGCTTATTCGGCACTTTGATCTATGGATTTCGTAATAAGTATAACTATCAGATGCGGAAAGTGAAACTTTCATTTGCGAATTTGCCCGCATCTTTCAAGGGATTAAAGATTGTTCATATCAGTGATATTCATAGCGGTAGTTTTCAAAATAAGGAAGCCGTACAGCATGGCGTGGACATGGTTTTAAAAGAAAAGGCAGATCTGATCTTATTTACAGGAGATCTTGTCAATGACCGTCACGAGGAAATGCAGGAGTATATGGATGTGTTCAATCAGATAAAAGCACCCATGGGTGTGTTCAGTACGCTTGGTAATCATGATTACGGCGATTATGTGAGTTGGCCATCGGTAGAAGCCAAACAAAAAAATCTAGAACAGTTAAAAGTTGTTCATGCGCAATTGGGGTGGCGGTTACTAATGAATGAACATGTGGTGATCGAAAAAAATAATGAACAGATCGCATTATTGGGAATCGAAAATTGGGGTGCCAAAGGCCGCTTTCCTAAATATGGTAAAATGAGTGAAGCCTATCCGGGTTCTGAAAAATATCCTTTCAAGATCTTAATGAGTCATGATCCCAGCCATTGGGATGCAGAAGTAAGAACGAAGTACCCTGATATCGATCTGATGCTTGCCGGTCATACTCACGGTTTTCAATTTGGATTAGAGAATCCTTATTTTAAATGGAGCCCTGTACAATGGATGTATAAACAATGGGCAGGACTGTATGAAGAGGGCAAGCAAAAATTATATGTGAACCGTGGTTTTGGGTTTATCGGTTATCCCGGGAGAGTGGGTATTCTCCCAGAAATAACAGTGATAGAATTAGTATAGGAAATAAACAAATATTATTGATCAGTTTTAATGTGCACATCTGTTTGAGGGAATGGTATCTGGATATCATTCTCTTTAAAGCTTTCATAAACATTGATCAACACTTCGCTTTTTACATTGATCCATGTATCGATATTGCACCAGAACAATAAACGAAAATCAACTGAACTCTGACCAAAAACATGTGCCAGAACATTAGGTGCCGGATACTGTTGAATGTCTTTTTGTTTTTGTAAAATATCTCTGAGTAATTCTTCTACTTTTCTCAGATCTGAATGATAGCTAACACCTACAATAACTTCGACCCTGCGATAGTGATTGCTTAATGTCCAGTTAACGATTTGTTGCGATATCAGATCACCGTTTGGTACAATTACTTCGCTACCATCAACGGTAAGCATCCTGCTGGAACGGATACCGATCTCTTTCACGATACCATACCTGTTTCCCACTTCAATGGCATCGCCCACTTCAACAGGTTTCTCGAATGCCAGGATCACCCCGCTTACTAAATTGTTAACGATATTTTGTAAACCAAAACCAATACCAACACCCAATGCACCAATGATAATGGTTATTTTATCCATTGGTATACCGGATGCTACAAAAGCAAGGATAATCCCTAAACTGAGTACACCAAGGCGTGTTAATAATAATGTACTTCCCCATTTATTTTTCGGGTTATTGACTGTTCCGTTATCATTTCCAAAGACCAACAAAAGTGTTTTAGAAACAAGGCTGGAAACCCATAGCACGATCACAAAAACCAAAATACTGGAGAATGTAAATTGTATATTACCCAATGTTCTTTCATCTGATAAGAATTCAGATACATTTTCATAAATAACATCGTAAAAATTCAAGTTTCTGGTGAGAATGATAAGCCAAACAATGCCTGCGAATATGTTCAATGCTTTTTGGATCTCTGATTTCAATTTGTAATAATCAAAATAAGAAATAAACCTGCTCTTGTTTTTGTAGGCTTCATATTGCAGATAGATCGATTCAATGATCATTGCAACAACTGTATACAGTATTCTTGCTGTTAATAAGCCAGTTAAAGCGCCCCCTGCAATGTATTTTGAGAGAACATAGCAGCCAATAATATTTAAAACAAAGGCAAACGATAAGAGTATCAAAAAAATGATCAAAAAATATTTTGCTTCAATGGGTAAATTAGATTCTCCCTTGCTGATTTTTTTATACGTGACCAATCCCAAAAGGAAAGTCAAAATCACCAGTATCAAATGTAACCAGCGTTCAGTTAGTGTTGCTTTTGTAAGAAGATTGAATGAATTAACGATCAGGAATAATATAATAAGCAATATCCATTCCTTTCTGAGCTTAATAATGTTCAGATTAATAAAAAGTTTCGTATACAAAAGCGATACGAAAAGCCACATTACAATTGTCAACGAGCCTGGTTGTTCTTTGGAAAAGAAAGGCAAAATAGAAGTAAAGATGAGAATGACAGATAATAGCGGATGTTGTGAAATTGATTTGGTATTTGACAATATCAATGCACCGGCATCGCCCATTTTACCGATCCGTTTTATACTATTCCGAAACCAAGCTGCTACGATTAGAATAAAAAATAACCAAGCTATGATGTTGATGCTTTTATTGTTTAAATAGTAACTAACGATCCTGTAAGAAATAAAAACCGACTTTTTTAGTACATCTGAAAACTTGTCTGTATAATCTTTTGCCGATGCATTCCAAAGGAACTTTTCTTCCGGTTTCAAAAGTTGTTTGCTGTAATTTTTAATTCTGTAATTTGTTTCATCAAGTATTTCTGCATTGGTAATGCTGGCAGTGGATACCCTCGTTTGCAGGATATCTATTTTCTGAAGATTTATTTTATTGGATGAATCTGCTTTACCCCATTTGTTCGTAAAAACAATGATCTGTTTTAAATAGTTGCTAGTGACTGCAGAATCTGCAGCAAGAAAAAATGATGATGTATCCTGTATGATTTTATTGAGGTCATTATTGATCTCCTGCATTTCTCTGGAATAACTGAGCAGCAGTTGCTGCCATTTTTTTAGTCGCTGTTCATAATCACCCAGTATTGATTTAATGATCTTGAGACTTCTTAAACTCAATGTCCTTTGATTATCCTGATAATTCTTTTCGAGATTTTCCAGTCCGCTTTCAATCTCCGGTAAATCAGAAGCAACTTCCACTGTATCAAAACCCCTGTTTAAAATGGACTTTACATTGTTTAAAATATGGGTGACCATTTCTGTTTTCTTGAGTAAAGAAGCAACAGAAGTATCAATAACAGCTTCTTTTGATTCTTTTCGTAATGAATCAATCTTTGTTTGCAAACTATCTCTTTGTTGTGCCGGGAGCAGTTGTGCTGAAACAATCAGAAAAGCAGCTAATGTTACTGGAAGCGAAATAATTTTCTTAAAAACGAGCATATCAGGGTTTATGGTTGAAAGTTAAGAGAAATGCCGCATTTATAATAAAATTCACTTGCTAAAATGCGTCAGGTTATTCTAATTCTTTTCTGTTAGCATTAACATAAAAGTTGTGTATTCAGTTAGATAAGTTACAAACTTTTTGGATTTTTATGTTTGGCATCATCATTGCCAAGTGTAACTAAAATCAACATTATGAAAAAGATCATTTTATCATCATTAGCTTTAATACTTATTTCAGCTGCATCTTATGCGCAAGCAGGCTTTCGCCTGGGTATTAAAGGCGGTACCAACCTTACCCAATTATCAGGGCAGTCTTTTGACAATGGATTCAAATCCGGTTTTCAGTTAGGCGGATTTATGGAAATCGATTTTTCAAAATCCATTGGAATTCAGCCTGAGGTTTTATTTAGTGAAACCAATACAAGGACATCTTCCAATCTGGGCTCTGTACTCACGAATATGAACAGTAATCAGGATGTTAAACTCAATTATTTGTCGATCCCTGTTTTACTCAGGTTAAATGCAAATAAAATGCTCACGTTTGTGGTAGGCCCGCAGTATAGTATTTTGATCAATCCGCATGAAACTACCTTACAGAACGGGCAGGATGCTTTTAAAAGCGGCGATTTTGCAATGGTAGGCGGATTGCAGATCAACCTTTCTGCATTCAGGATCTATGGTCGTTATGCTGTTGGGTTGAATAATATTAACGATATCAGCAATCAGGATAGTTGGAAGAGTCAGCAAATCCAGTTAGGTATCGGAATCAAATTATAATCAGATTTTAATACTGTAACTGTAAGTCCCGCCGATGGCGGGACTTTTTTGCGTCAATTTGTACCAAATAAGGGCAAATTCTTGCACATGGCATCAATATTGACTTACTTTACAACCCTTTTCCAGGGATAATTGAACCGGACTTGGTGACATTTTGACTATAGAAACGAATTGTATGAATAAGAACAGAGTTTATTTAGGTGATGACGATACGGATTTCATGCCCATTATTCCCATTAATGAGAACGATGCGGATCTGGAAAAATTAGTGATACCTGATTCCTTGCCCATTCTTCCATTACGCAATACTGTTTTATTTCCGGGAGTGGTTTTACCGATCACAGTTGGCAGAGATAAAAGTATTAAAGCAGTAAATGATGCATACCGGTCTGATAAATTAATTGGTGTTTTAGCACAACGCGATGCCAATATTGAAGAGCCCGACGTGAAAGATCTATGCAGGATCGGAACGATCGCTAAGATCGCAAAGCTGATCAAAATGCCCGATGGCGGTACCACCATCATTATTCAAGGAAAAAAGCGCTTTGAATTACTGGATATTGTATCTGAGGATCCATATTTCAAAGGAACAATACAATTATTGGAAGACGAGCCTGTGATCGATGATAAGGATTTTAATGCCTATATCAGTTCTATAAAAGATCTTGCTACACAGATCATTCATTTATCTCCCAATCTTCCAACAGAAGCATCTATCATTTTAAAGAATATAGAGAACCCTTCTTTCCTGATCAATTTCGTAAGCAGTAACCTAAATAATGAAATTGCCGAGAAACAAAATCTCTTAGAGATCCGTGATGTAAAAGCAAGAGCAGAAAAGCTAACACAATTGCTGCAACTGGAATTACAGTTCGCCGAGTTGAAAGATAAAGTGACCAATAAAACCAGAACGGAAATTGATAAACAGCAACGTGAATATTTCTTACAGCAACAACTCAAAAGTATCAAGGATGAATTAGGTGGCGATACGAATGAAAGAGAGCTGACAGAAATGAAGAAAAAGGCGGAAGCTAAAAAATGGCCGGAAGCTGCAAAGAATATGTTCAAAAGCGGCATTGAGAAACTGGAAAGGATGCATCCCACTACGCCTGATTATTCTGTTGTGTACAATCACCTGGACTTAATGCTTGATCTGCCCTGGCAGGATTACACTGCAGATAATTATGATCTGAAGAATGCAAAGAAAGTGCTGGATAACGATCATTACGGCATGCAAAAGATAAAGACCCGTATCCTGGAATATCTGGCTGTATTGAAACTGAAGGGTGATATGAAGAGCCCGATACTTTGTTTTGTTGGCCCTCCGGGGATCGGTAAAACATCATTAGGGCGTAGCATTGCGCATGCAGTGGGAAGAAAATATGTTCGTGTGAGTTTAGGTGGTTTGCATGATGAGAGCGAGATACGTGGTCACCGCAAAACTTATATAGGTGCGATGCCGGGAAGAGTATTGCAGAATATCCGTAAAGTAAAATCATCCAATCCTGTGATGATCCTGGATGAGATCGATAAAATAGGAAATGATTTTCGAGGCGACCCTTCCTCTGCATTATTGGAAGTTCTCGATCCTGAACAGAATCATACTTTCTATGATAACTATTTAGAACTGGAATATGATCTCAGTAAAGTATTATTTATTGCAACAGCCAATAATCTGCAAAACATACAACCGGCATTAAGAGACCGTTTGGAAATCATTGACCTGAGTGGTTATGCCATTGAAGAAAAAGTGGAGATCGCTAAAAGACATTTGCTTCCCAAACAACAGGATGCTCATGGTTTAAAGGATGTAAAACTGAAGATCAGTGATAAGGTATTGGATAAGATCATCGAAAGTTATACCAGAGAGAGCGGTGTGCGTGAATTGGACAGACAATTGGCTGCCATCATGCGTTTTGAAGCAAAAGAATTTGCAACAAAGAATAAAATAAAACCAACATTAACAACGACTGATGTTGAAAAAATATTAGGACAACCACGTTACAGCAATGAGATCTATAAAACGGCCAATATGCCTGGTGTGGCAGTGGGACTGGCATGGACCTATGTTGGCGGTGATATCTTATTTATTGAAACGGTATTGGGTGATGGGAAAGGTGAATTAAAATTGACCGGTAATTTGGGTAACGTGATGAAGGAAAGCGCCTCTACTGCATTGACCTATTTGCAGGCCAATGCAAAAAAATACGGGATCGATCCCGAATACTTTACTAAAAAATCTGTGCATGTACATGTGCCGGAAGGTGCAGTGCCTAAAGATGGTCCAAGCGCAGGCGTTACCATGCTTAGTTCACTAACCTCTGCATTTACCGGAAGAAAAGTAAAGCCATACCTGGCGATGACAGGAGAAATAACTTTACGCGGACAGGTATTGCCGGTAGGAGGGATCAAAGAAAAAATATTAGCTGCAAAACGTGCCGGGTTAAAAGAGATCATTTTATGCTGGCAAAACGAGAAAGAAGTTCAGGAAATTGACAGCAA
>CAIMKO010000580.1 GCA_903841915.1 uncultured Chitinophagaceae bacterium
AACATGGGTCTCCTCAGGACAAATCACCCCGCTTATCCTAAAGGACATTCCTATTCGCATCGGTTATGGATTAGAACTACGTCCCGAGCCGAAGCCCAAGAATGAAATGAATAAACAGCAGGCAGAGAACCTGTTGAATCAACTGCGACAAGAAGAAAAGCATTTACAGGAATTGCAAAAGCAAAAGATAAAGCAAACAAAACCTGAAAAGGATTGGTAATTATTTCATCGACGCTAAAAAACGTTGAAAGTTATTTTGGTTGGCAATTACATCATTGTGTTTCTTTTTACTGTGCAGGAAAATAATTCGATTATTCTTCAGGTCAGTAGCAGTACAATCATCTTCTTCTTTCTCCAGATAATTCCATTTCCAAGCATTCATATCAGTTATCAGGCCTTTGGAATTTTGATAGGTTCCTCCCTCATCCGTAAAAATATTAATGAGTTTTGTGTTTGGATGTTGTTGTAAATGCATGGCAAATTTTTCCTGTTCAGCATATAAAGCATCAAACAGAAAAATGCCTTTGCATGCTGTGCTGGCATGGAGCAGTAAATAGGCGATTGCCCTGTAAGCACCACTATGGCCTGCCAATATTAATTCATAGGGAACATGTGTGCGGAGGATCTTTTCCTTCAACAAAAATCTATACACATCATTCAGGAAATGATTAAAGGAATCTGCTTTTTCAAATTTACCGGCATAGCTGTCAGGTGCATTCTTGGGCCCTTCGGGAAATACAAAAATGGCATTTAAATGTGCATCATAAAATTGCTGCTGCAATTTATATTGTGCTAATGCAGTATCAATATTATTACCCCAGCCATGAAACCATAAAACAAATTGAAAGGCTTTTGTTTTGTCAAAATAATCGGGGACAAAAATATATGCACTACTATCACTATAATGCTCTTTTGCGGTATAGGTTTTCCCGTCATATATTCTTGGAGAGGCATTTCTTACAGAATCGGGAAACATATTGTATTTGCTGGTTATCTTGTAAGATTTTCCTTGTTCCGTAATATTTTGCTGTGCAGAAGCTGCAAAACAAATTGCCAATAGCAGTAAACAAAAGCTTTGTTTCATCGTTAACAGATTGTAATTAAAATTAGTTGATTTTTTTGATGACATTTGTAATTCAGAAACTGAACAGTAATCATGCAATTGTATTGTAACTCATTAACACAATATTCCCGCTTACAAACGAGAGAAGTAAAGATAGGAGATCTGCTACTGGGTAATCTGCATCCCGTTCGTGTCCAAACGATGACCACAACAGATACCATGGACACTATTGCCACTGTTGAACAATCTATTCGGTGTATCGAAGCGGGAGCTGAATTGGTGCGCATCACGGCGCCTTCCAAAAAAGAAGCAGAGAATTTAGAAAATATCAAAAATGAATTGCGTAAACGCGGATACAATACACCGTTGATCGCTGATATTCATTTTACACCCAATGCGGCAGAGATCGCAGCAAGAATTGTAGAGAAGGTGAGGGTGAATCCCGGTAATTATGTTGACAAGAAAAAATTCGAGCAGATCGATTATACAGATGCAGAGTATGTTGAAGAGATCGAAAGGATCCGTGAAAGATTTACGCCGCTATTAAAGATCTGTAAAGAGTATGGAACGGCCATGCGTATCGGCACCAATCATGGTTCTTTAAGTGATCGTATCATGAGTCGTTATGGAGATACCCCTATGGGAATGGTAGAGAGTGCCATGGAATTTTTGAGAATTGCACGAGGAGAGAGTTATCACAATATTATTTTAAGCATGAAGTCGAGCAACCCGCAGGTGATGGTGCAGGCTTATCGTTTATTGATTCAACAAATGGATGCAGAGTTCGGCGAATGCTATCCCTTGCATTTGGGTGTTACGGAAGCGGGTGATGGTGAAGACGGCAGGGTAAAAAGCGCGGCAGGCATTGGCACTTTACTGGAAGATGGTATTGGAGATACGATCCGGGTTTCTTTAACAGAAGATCCGGAATTTGAAATTCCGGTTTGTAAAGACCTGGTGAAACGATATTCAGCTGAAAGTAGACCGTTGAAGATAGACGGAAACGTCCCTTTAATTAACAGCATTCCATATTCTCCATTTGAATATAAAAGAAGGGAAACATTTTCGGTTGATAATATCGGTGCGAAACATGTTCCTGTTGTTATTGCTGATCTGAGTAAGATCGAAAAAATTACTGCAAACAGTTTACAAAGTATTGGCTACACTTATGATGCAGTAACAGATAAATGGAATATCGGTGATGCGGCAGCAGATTATATTTTTACAGGCCATCAGATTATTGATTTTGCTTTGCCCGGCACTTTGAAAGTGATCGTGTACCCTGCAACATGGGCATTGATCGATGATAAAGAAAAGTATTTCCCCATTTTTGATACAGGCGGATACGAAGAAGCAGAACTAAAAAGCGATGCGATCAATTTTGTGATGATCGATTGTTTTAATGACGAGACCAATATCAATGACTTTACTTACTTGGATGAAATAGGCAATGACAAAACAGTAGTGTTCTGTTTAAGCAGCACCAACAAACATGCTATGCCTGCAGTGAGAAGAATGTTCATAGAACTGATGAACAGGGAGATTGAGAATCCGGTAATATTAATGTGTGATAGTCATTGGCAAACTGCTGACGAACATTTGATTCATAATTCAACCGAATGCGGAGCATTATTGCTGGATGGTTTTGGCGATGGCCTTAGTTTGGGAATTAGTGAAAAAAGTTATGAGCTATCAGCTATCAGCTATGAGCAAAATGCAAGTGGAAGAAATTACGTTAATAATAATTCTGTTGAACAATTTTTAAACAATACAGCCTTTAATATTTTACAAGCTACAAGAACAAGGATCTCTAAAACAGAATATATTTCCTGTCCAAGTTGCGGCAGAACTTTATTTGATCTTCAAGAAACTACTGCTAAGATCCGTTCAAGGACCAATCATTTAAAAGGCGTGAAGATCGCTATCATGGGCTGCATCGTAAATGGTCCGGGTGAAATGGCGGATGCTGATTTTGGTTATGTGGGAAGCGGAGTTGGAAAGATCACTTTGTATAAAGGG
>CAIMKO010000581.1 GCA_903841915.1 uncultured Chitinophagaceae bacterium
ACGAGAAAACTAGTTGATACGGACAGAAATGATCTCATGTTTTCCATCCTTATTCTTCAATAAGATCGTGATATTATAACCTTTTGTCTTTGTTTGCAGTTTACCGGCAATATACATGGTACTGCCTGATTCGCGTTGCGAACTCAGATCAAAACCCTTTACGCCCGTTTCGTCAAAGAAGGATTTTAAAGTGATGCCTGCCTGATTTTTGCCGATATTCTTGATCTCATCTTTTCCCGGAAGGGTAAGATCGATATAACTGTCAAAATAGGATGCCACAGTTACAGCATTCCCTGCTTTTAATGCATTGATGATCTCATCAGTATCTTTCTGGAACGTAAAAGACAATAGCATCATTCCCAACCCCGCTAATAAAAATATCTTCTTCATATTAAAAGTTTAAACAACTATCCAGTCACGAAAAACATGCCAGAGTACAATTGCTTGCGTTAAAGTTAATGCCTTATGATGAATTGGCAAATGACGTAATTTTGCGCCATGAGCAAGAAAGTAATATTAATCATTATGGATGGCTGGGGATTAGGCAAGAAAAAATCTGCCGATGCCATCCAGAATGCAAACACGCCTTTTGTAACATCATTGTACAAAAAATATCCCAACACAACTTTAGTTACCTGCGGTGAAGCAGTTGGTTTACCCGACGGACAAATGGGCAATAGCGAAGTAGGCCATTTGAACTTAGGAGCAGGACGCATCGTTTATCAGGAATTGCAGCGCATCAATGTTGCGATCCGTGATGGAGAATTTGCAAAGAATGTAAAGCTGCTGGAATCTATACGCTTTGCAAAACAAAATAATAAGCCTTTGCATTTATTAGGATTGGTAAGTGATGGCGGTGTGCATTCGCATATCAACCATGTAAAAGCCATTGCGGATGTTTGTAAGAAGGAAGGCTTGACCGAAGTATATGTGCATGCATTTACCGACGGACGCGATTGTGATCCGAAAAGTGGTTTAGGTTTTATTAAAGAACTGCAAACACATTTGGATAGTTCAGTGGGCAAGATCGCTACTGTTACCGGAAGATATTATGCGATGGACAGAGACAAACGATGGGAAAGAGTGAAACTGGCTTATGATGCATTGGTAAATGGGGTGGGAGAACAATCATCCGATTTACTGCAATCCATAGAAACATCTTATGCTGCCGATATTACAGACGAATTCATTAAACCCATCATCAATACGAAAGTCGGTGCTGCCGGAAGGATCAAAGATGGTGATGTTGCCATCTGTTTCAATTTCCGTACCGACCGTTGCAGAGAGATCACACATGTATTAACGCAGGAAGATCATCCCGAACAAAATATGCATACACTGAATCTGCATTATACAACGATGACGGATTATGATAAAACTTTCAAGGGCGTTCACGTGATCTTTGAAAATGATAACCTGAATAATACATTGGGTGAAGTATTGGAAGCCAACGGAAAAAAACAAATACGCATTGCCGAAACAGAAAAATATCCACACGTAACTTTCTTCTTCAGCGGTGGCCGTGAAAAAATATTTGAAGGCGAAACCAGGATCATGGCACAATCACCTAAAGTTGCTACTTATGACCTGCAACCCGAAATGAGTGCATATGAACTGGCTGATAAATTGGTCCCTGAAATTGAAAAGGATTATGCCGATTTTATTTGCCTGAATTTTGCGAATGCAGATATGGTGGGACATACAGGCGTATTCACTGCCGTTGAAAAAGCAGTGGAAACAGTAGATAAATGTGTGGAAAGGGTTGTGACAGCTGCCTTAGCGAAAGACTATACGATCTTCCTGACAGCCGATCATGGTAACGCAGATTATATGGTAAATGAAGATGGCACACCTAATACACAGCATTCCTTGAACCTGGTCCCTTTCTTTGTAATTGATAAAGAATGGCACGGAACAGTGAAACCGGGAAAATTAGGCGATCTTGCTCCTTCTATTCTGCACGTGATGGGGTTAACCATTCCGAAAGAAATGACGGGCGAGGTATTAGTCAATCCATAAATAACACACATGAAAATTGTAAAAAAGGTCTTGTTGGCGCTTTTGTTTTTGTTCATTGCTATTCAGTTCTTTCATCCAAAGAAAAATGAATCAACTGCTGTGTTGGCATCAGACATCAGCAAAACCTATGCAGTACCAACAGAGGTAAATACAATTTTGGCCAAAGCTTGTAATGATTGTCATTCGAACAATACAATTTATCCCTGGTACAATAATATACAGCCGGTTGCCTGGTGGTTGAATAATCATGTGAATGATGGAAAACGGCATTTGAATTTCAGTGATTTTACTTCCATGCGTGTAGCACGTCAATACAAAAGATTGAACGATTGTATGGAGGAAGTGAAAGAAGGCGGAATGCCATTGGATTCTTATACCTGGATCCATAAAGATGCGATACTCACTGAAACAGAAAAGCAAACTTTTTACAACTGGTGTACTGCAGTAAGAGATTCTATCAAAGCAAGATATCCTGCAGATAGTTTGGTGATGC
>CAIMKO010000582.1 GCA_903841915.1 uncultured Chitinophagaceae bacterium
CATGATTTATTCCAGAATTCCTGTTGAAATGCTTTTGCGGAAAAGCTGAAATGACCTTTCCCATCATTGATATAAAGTCTGTCTGAATTAGCGATAGCATTCGACGGTATTTCATTTCCGCCACCCACTACCCATAGATCGGGAAAGCCATCCCCATTGGCATCAAAGAATATGGCATCAACATCTTCGCATATTCTGAACCTGTTGAATAATGCTGTATCGGAAGATATGAAATTACCATTGGGCTGTTGTATCATGAGGGCGCCGGGCTGACCCTTTGCACCGCAAACATAAAAGTCTTCCAACCCATCTTTATTGACATCTCCTACAGCGATCTTTGGACCACGTGTACTTTCTTTATGCGGGATCAGGTATTGCAGATTGAAATCATTGAAATCATTTTCCTGATGCTTCCAATCGCATTTGACCTGATCGGTAATATTCACCAGTGCTTCCTTTTTTGGAGGGAAGAAACTGTTGTAATTAAAATACCCGGCAGCATCTTTCTGAGACACCGTTAATTGTTTATTGATCGCAACATTTTTCAAGACCTGATATTTCTGATCGGTCCAAACGATCAATACACTATCTATATTTTTTATTGTATCTAAGCCGAAATGAAGTCTTGCTTCTGTTGAAGATTGAAATCCTCTTGTCAGCATCAACTCTTCATACTGCATTTTTTCTTTTGTAAACACATATGCTTTTGCGCCGATACCGAATTTATTCTGGGCTTCTCCTTTAAAATTGATACTGAGAAAGTTTTTATTTTTTGTATTGTTCCTATAGATGACTGCTTTTGAATTCAATGCATTTACAATCAGGTCCAGGTTACCACTATTATTTAAATCGGCATAGGTTGCACCATTATAAAATCCTTTTTTATCCATCATACCCCAATTCTTTCCAACATCGTTGAACTTTCCGTTCCCCTCTCCTTTAAACATAAAGCAGTAAGAACTTCCTTCAGGCATTTTTTCAATAGTTGTTTCATCCCATTTGGTAGATGCATTTCGGTTTACTTGTGCAGCTAAACTCGAAACAAAACGAACATAATCCAGATCTACCGGTCGTTTTACGATTCCACTCGAAATGAAAATATCTTTATTGCCATCATTATCAAAGTCTGCCATCAAAGGACTCCAGCTCCAATCCGTAGCAGATACTCCTGCGATCAAACCGATATCACTAAAACTTTTTCCATTGCCATTATTTCTCTGCAAACAATTTCGGGAGAACTGAGGCTGGAAACCATTATGCGTTATTTTAAAATCATAAATATCATTATGTTCATCACTGCCATAGGATTTTAAAGTCTTTTCATCAGGCGGAAGCATGTCAACTGTAAGCACATCCAATTGTCCATCGTTATTAAAATCAGCGATATCATTACCCATACTGAAACGGGAATAATGATTAAAATGTTTGGCGCCACTTTCAGTGAATGTTCCATCACCATTATTGATATAATAATAATCGTTCTCGTGAAAATCGTTCCCTATATAAATATCATCCCAACCGTCATTATTCAGATCGGCAACAGAGAGCCCTAATCCATATCCCAAATTACTTTGATTGATACCTGCCAGTTTAGAAACCTCAGTAAACTTCCCGATTGTACTCACGTCATTCCTGAATAAATAATCTCCTGCATTATGATCGAAACCTCTGCGATGACTAGTGTCTACGATATTTTGATTGGGCTGTTGGGATTCATTCAAGATAAAACAATCCATATCCCCATCATGATCATAATCAAAGAATACCGTTTGCACAGTATACCCGGAAAAGTCCAATCCGTATTTAGCTGAACTCTCCGTAAATGTACCGTTACCATTGTTTATAAACAGTTCATTATGCCCGGTAAGACCATAAGCATTATTAACAGAAGAAACATAAATATCCAATAACCCATCACCATTAATATCTACCATTGTTGAACCGGTACACCAAAGGTCGCTGGAACACCATGGTTGCAGCATTACAGCAATTTAAAGATGACTATGATAAGAATCAGCCTCTATGGAAAGTATTGCC
>CAIMKO010000583.1 GCA_903841915.1 uncultured Chitinophagaceae bacterium
AACAACAATGAAAAAAGAGGGTCAACCATTATTATCAACTTTTTTGATAGTAATGAAGAGAAGATCGATGTAAGTGACATCGAGGAGAAAGCTGCTGCAAATAATATTTCCATCCGCATAGGTTGCTTTTGTAATCCCGGTATTGATGAGATCACCAATTGTATTACTTCGGAAGAACTTTCTGTGTTTTATTCATCCAGAGATGATGCGCATTATGATAAGATCCATTTTCTGGGAAGAATGCGAGGAGCCATCAGAATATCACTGGGATTGATGTCGAATTTTGAAGACATTGAAAAGTTCCTTGGTTTTTGTAGAAGCTTTCTGCATTGATCCTTTGCTCGCACGATTGATACAATATCACTAAGCAGTTCGATTAAGCCATTATTTGTTAGGCTAACTTTGTTTGATATTAAATTAAGCTTTCTATGTTAGCAGCAGTACTATTAAGTCTTGTCATCATTGCAATAACAATTCTCATACATGGTTTTGGAACAACCTATCTCGTTACCTATTTATATCGAAAGCAGTGGAGCCATGAGCAGGAAAGCAGCATGCGGAATGCGCTATTTGTTTTATCTGCTACTGCTGTAGCATTGATGATACTTCATTTCGCAGAAATAACATTATGGGCTTCGGTATACTTGATCTTCCCGATACAAGAGATCACTGATATGGAGCAAGCAGTTTATTTCTCCATGATCACTTATACTACGGTTGGTTATGGAGATGTTGTTCTTGGCCCTCACTGGCGGATCATGAGTGGCTTTGAAGCGATGAACGGAATACTCTTATTTGGCTGGTCAACAGCGATCTTCTTTTCTACTTTTCAAAGAATATTGGGAAACTTAAAAAACAGATTTGAAAACTAAGTCTTGATCTGTTCAGTATTAATAAATAAGAGACATGCTTTTATACATGTCTCTTATCATTTTTTTATTCTGTAATAGGACCCAGAAAATTCGTTTTGCTTTCGGTGATCTTTTTATCACCCTGATAAAAGCCTAATTTGATGATCGTTGTTCTTTGATGCACCATGCTCTTGGGTAGGACCACAAAGAAAGAACCTGAGCCCTGACCTTCTTTTTCAACTTGAATATAGGATCTGCCAATGGTTTCAAGGCTGCCGTTACCATCTTCCAGTTTAATGGTCAGCCGAACATCTTTCATTGTTTTATTGATGGCTTTGATATTATACAGATTGCTGATACTGTCTTTGCCTCTATCCTGAAATAATTGTCCGGGTGTTCTCATAATAGTGGCATCCACATCTTTCCTTGTCAGCAATAAAATGCTTAATAATGTTAGCGCAATGCCGCATAATACTGTGTAGAATTTCATCCTGGCGGTATAATGCAATCTTTCTCCATTAGCGATCGAATTCTCAGAAGCATACCTGATCAATCCTTTCGGCTTTTTGATCTTTTCCATAATATTATCACAGGCATCAATACAGGCAGTACATCCAACGCATTCCATTTGAACACCATTACGAATGTCGATCCCTGTTGGACAAACCTTCACACATTGATGACAATCAATACAATCGCCCAGAACTTCAGTGCTTCCTTTTTTAAAATTACCTCTGGGTTCTCCGCGTTTATAATCGTATGCAACGATCATAGAATTCTTATCCATCAATACACTTTGCAGTCTTCCGTAAGGACAAATAACGATACAAGCCTGTTCTCTGAAGAATGCAAATACTGCATAAAATACAGCACTGAATATCATGATGGAACTAAGTCCGGCAACATGCAGATCAACCGGTTCTGTAATGATCTTCTCCAGGTCTTTTACACCAATCACATAAGCCAGAAAGAAGTTAGCGATCACAAAGGAGAGTAAATAAAATGTAATATGCTTTGCAGCTACTTTAAAGATCTTATTGGCATTCCATGGCGCTGCTTTTAATTGCTTTTGTGCTGCTGCATCGCCAAGAATAAAGAACTCGATCTTACGGAACATCATTTCCATAAAATTGGTTTGCGGACAGGCCCATCCGCA
>CAIMKO010000584.1 GCA_903841915.1 uncultured Chitinophagaceae bacterium
AATGATTTAACTATTTAATATGCCCATAGTAGTAAACTTAGATGTAATGCTTGCAAGACGTAAAATGAGTTTAACGGAACTCAGCGAACGTGCCGGTATTACTATTGCAAATATGAGCATTTTAAAGAGCGGTAAAGCTAAAGCTATACGCTTTAGTACGTTGGAAGAAATTTGTAAGATTCTCGAATGTCAGCCGGGAGATATTTTAGAATACATGGATGAAAAGAGTTATAAAAAGTTATTTAGAGATAAGTAAAGTCTCATAAAACGACCCTTTGTTTAAGAATTCCACTTTGTTCTGCAATGAATTCCTTTGATTCCTTTAATGAGCTGTTGAAAGTTTTAAAAACCGAAGGTTTTATTGAGAAGAGAAAACACTCCAAAACTTGCTTTTAGCTTTAAAGTATACAATTTTTAGAGGCACTAATAGTGTATTCTTCTTTTGGCATTATTCATTTTTCTTATAGTTCGGCCAATATTTTGTATCGATATAAATGATTTCACTGTTTTTACCACTATGAGGTCTGAGCACTTTTATTACGTTCCCTTCTTCATTATAAGTTATTTCATCTCCTACATATTCATGTTGGTTATTAAGCTTGTAAAAATATCGGACAACTCCATTTGGATAATAAATAAAATGAGATGTGTTTTTTGAAACGGTATCATATATAATTTCATCTCTTAGATAATATAGTTTCTCAGCAAATAAGAATTTACTCGGAATAGAATAAGATTTCGAATGCAAGAAAATACCATTCTTGTCATGATATTGCGTGCGCCGGTTAAATTGACCACCTCAGTCCGAAGCAAACTGACCACCTGTTTTGCTGGCGAAGATTTATCAGTTCATGTATGTTAGTGGTTAATAAATTCAATGTCTTTTTCTTTTCAGTCTGTAACAAATTTAATTAATAAGTTCATTATTCTCAGGTCGTTTTTTTCTGAGCGATTCTCCTTTTAGTTCCAGGCGATGAGCATTATGGATTATTCTGTCCAATATGGCATCTGCAATAGTTTGTTCTCCTATAATATCATACCATTTATTTACGGGCACTTGTGATGTGATGATCAGGGCTCCTTTTCCATGACGGTCTTCCATAAGTTCCATTAGTGCAACTCTGCTTTGTGCATCAAAGGGCTGCAAGCCAAAGTCATCGAGTATCAAAAGATGTTGCCGTTCTATTCTTGCAACTTCTTTAAGGTAAGAGCCATCAGCCTTACTCATTTTAAGTTTAGAAAAAAGTTTGGGTACGTTATGGTACAAAACTTTATATCCCATGCTGCATGCATGGTATCCGATAGCAGATGCTATGTAACTTTTGCCGATTCCCGTGCTTCCTGTAATAAGGATACATTCAGCTTTGTCGATAAAACTGCAATCAGCAAAACGCATCATTTGGTTCTTATCAATGTTGCGTTCTTCATGATAGTACAGGTCTTCTAACGCAGCCTTGTATCTAAAGCGGGCGTTCTTTATTTTATATTCAATATTGCGGTTATGTCTTTCATCCCATTCTGCATCTATGAGATGAGTAATAATTTCATCGGGTGTATAGGACTCGCCGGTTTCTGTTTCCAGATTGGTTTTAAAAGCCCTGTACATACCCAGTAACTTCATTTTGCGCATTTTGTCCAGTGTTAGTTCATTCATGTTATTTGTTTTGTTAGTGATAGATTATTGATAATAATTTTCGCCACGGATATTGTCATGGAAGGGCATTTTTAACTGGTCAGTTTCTTCCGGTGTGTCTCCCAGATCTAACTCCCTCTCCAGTATATTCTGTATGGTTTTATAATTGTAGGCTCCATATCCTAAAGCCCGTTGACAAGCTTTTATCAATCGGTCATTGCCAACCTTTTTTGCAAAGCTTAATATGCCTACGCAAGATTTGTATGCTTGTTCCGGGTGTTGTTTACGGTCAAGTATTTTTAAAATATACAGCTTCACATCTTCATGGATACCCTCTGACCATGATATAAATCTTTCGGGTGTCCACTCACTTACAAAACGATGAGTAGATGCTAAGTGTTCTTTCTCTGTTGTATACTGGTAAGGGCTTTTGGTTCGGTTGTGCAGAGCGATACGTTCGTAATTATAGTAAATCTCTACACTATGCCGGGAGAATAAAATCTTTACTTTTTTGCCGATAAATTTATAAGGAACACTATAGTAATGTTTATCAGTACCAAGACCTACATGTCCGTTTTTAGCTACAGTAGCATATTGATACTTTTTCATCTCGTAGCGTAGTGGCGGTAATGGCATCAGTATATTTTTTTCAACTTCATCAAACTGCTGCCTGCGGCTATAGTTCCTGCCTCTCAAGTGAGCATTGTTATGCAGTTCCAACTCAACTCTTATCGCTGCATTCAGCTCTTCTAAAGAGTGGTATGTTCCTTTTTTTATTTTCACATAAATACGTGAGTAGATAATTCTTACTGCATTTTCAACGAGTGCTTTATCTCTGGGCCTGTAAGCTCTCGCAGGAAGAATAGTTGTTGAGTAGTGTTCTGCAAAATCAGCAAAGGTTTCATTAAGAGTAGGTTCATACTTACTGCTTTTGGTGACGGCTGATTTTAGATTATCAGGTACAATAGCTGCAGGCACACCGCCACAGTAATGCAAGGTGTTTTCACAAGCAGCAATAAAATCTTCCTTCTGCTGTGTCATCACAGCTTCTACATAGGTTAACTGGCTTGCTCCAAGAATGGCAACAAAAACTTCTACTTGTTTTATCTCTCCTGTTTGCTGATCGATAATACTAAGCTTATCACCTGCAAAATCAACATAGAGCTTGTCACCTGCTTTATGCTCCATATGCATCGTAGGGTTTACCTGTGCCTTCCACTGAGTAAAGTAATGGTTGAACTGGCTTCTGCCTAAACCATCAGGATCTGTGCGTTTATATTCTTCCCATAACAATTGACGGGTAACACCTTTTTTCTTCAGTTCTTTATCCATGGCAGGGAAGAGATTAAATAACAGTTGCAGCCGCTCATTTAAAGGCTTCTCTTCACCCTTTACAAACAGATCCTCTAATTCTTTATCGCTTAGTTCATTAATCTCATCAAAGGTCAATCTGATGGCTGTAAATTCTTTGATGTACTTCTTAAGTGTATTACGGGATATACCTGCTTGCGCAGCTATTTTGAGTTTGCTGTATCCCTGGCAGTGTAAACGAAGAATTTGTCTAATCTTAATCATGCTGATCGGATTGTTTGCCATTAATGTTGAGTTTTAATCTCAACGTTATGGTTCCTAACAACATGAACTCTAATTTCTTCTTAGGTGGTCAATTTGCTCCGGACGGAGGTGGTCAATTTGAATCGGATTGCATCGGTCTGCTAAATCATCTCAGGGGTGGTCAATTTGACCGGTGCTTGCAGGAGGAGGAAGAAATTAGTGAATGAGGTAATTTGACAATTCGGCAATGGCTTTGAGTTTAAAACCTTGCAAAAGGCTATGGATGCATTTACTGCTTTTAAAAATAATTTTTCCAAATTAGAAAAATATTTTCCTTTTTAGCAACTGCTTTAATAAATACCCACTAATTTTGGCACAATGGTAATCATCTCTTGGGCCCTCCTTAGGGAATTCATAAAAGATCATCCAACTGCAGCCGAACCTTTAAATCGTTGGTATGATATTGTTGATATGGCTGATTGGAGCAACCTGGCTGATATTAAGGGTACATTTAACAATGTTGATTATGTAGGGAATGACAGATACGTTTTTAATATTAAAGGCAATGAATTCAGGTTGGTAGCAATGATTCATTTTAACCATAGAACGGTTTATATACGTTTCATTGATGTGCATACTGAATATGATGAAATTGATTGTTCAACAATTTAAAAAGCTAATTATGATAGATAAAATAAGAAATAAAACGCAATACGACCAGGTGCAGAAAATGATAGAAAATTTTATCAGGAAAGCAACTGATGGCGGCGGCTTCCACTCTTTGAATAAAAAGGAGAATGCAGAATTGCACCAGCTTTCTTTATTAGCTGCAGATTACGAAAAGAATGTTTTGCAATTATGGCCTTTGCCTGTTTCGATTAGTGCAGTGGTGCAACAGAAGATCGCTGAAATGAACATTACACAGGGTAAATTGGCTGAAATGTTTGATATGGCAGATTCTAAGCTGTCTAAAATACTTACCGGTAAAAGAGATCCGGATATTCATTTTCTAAAAGCGATTCATGAAAAACTTGGTATTGATGGAAACCTGATCTTGGAAAGAGTTTAATTGCTTCCCTGCGGAAACTCTGCTGAGAAAAATGAGGGTTCATACAAAGGAACTAAGGAAGAAGGTAGAAGGAAGAAGGCGAAGAAAATGGAGAGTCGCCCCCTTCGCTGAAGCTATGGAAGAATAATAAAGCTACTGAGGATAAAGAGTCGGGAAAAGGCGGAAAGTCAGGAAGACCGAAAGTCGGGAGGCAAGAAAAAACGTAAATCGGGAGTCGTTAGTCGGGAGAAGTCGGAAAGTCCGGAAGACCGAAAGTCAGTATTGAAGGCAGCTATGCCAATAGATTAGGGGATTATTTTTGAATGTTGTACGAAATGTCGTACGTTTACTTGTACGTTAAATTATTGAAAATGAAGGCAATTACTATTTCACAGTTACGAGGTAATATCAAAAAGCATTTTGATGATGTTGTAGATTCTCCGGAAGTTATTATAGTGCCTCGCTCTAATGAAGATGATTCGGTTGTAATTATGTCTATTAATGAATATAATTCTTTAACAGAAACCGGACATTTATTATCAACTTCTGCCAATAGAAAAAGATTACAAGAGTCAATCAGCCAGCTTCAAAAAGGAAAAACTGTATCCTATCAATTGGTAGAGAAAGAAACTGCTTAAAGAATTACATGAACATAGAATTTACGAGTCATGCCTGGGAAGAGTTTCAATATTGGATGGAGACTGATGAAGAAATTGTTGAAAGAATAAATTCCCTTATAAAGTCAATAAGACAAACACCGTTTCAAGGTATAGGCAAACCGGAACCCCTAAAATATGATTTAAAAGGATTTTGGTCAAAGAGAATTACAGATGAACATAGACTAGTTTATCAAATTACCGGGCAAAAAGGGAAAGATCAAAAATGCTCAATAGTACAATGCAAATTTCACTATGGTGATAAATAATATATAAAAACAAGAAACAAGGAACAAGGAACAAGAGACAAGGAACAAGAGACAAGGAACAAGAGACAAGGAACAAGAGACAAGGAACAAGAGACAAGGAACAAGAGACAAGGAACAAGAGACAAGGAACAAGAGACAAGGAACAAGAGA
>CAIMKO010000585.1 GCA_903841915.1 uncultured Chitinophagaceae bacterium
CAAATTGGTAACCGTACCTGATTTATTAGGAATTAAACCCTATAATTAATCAGAACTTCTAGAGAAAAAGTTAAATATTATTTCTAGGAATAAGCCTATAGCAAAACCAGCTAGGAATAATAAAGTAGCCGTATAAAAGTTATATTCATAGTTATTGTTATGGGTAAGATAAAGGTAATAAATACTACCGAGCAAAGTGACTACAGAGCCAGCTAAAATTCCCGAAGGCCTAACAATTGTTTTGCCTGCAGCTTCGCTGACATTCTCTATAGTACGACTGTGAATGAACTTACTAAACTTCTTTTGATTGCCGGTTAATCTATGTCTAATGTTAGCCATGTAAGCACTTTTTACGGAATTTTTAGAAGAATTGTCTACGAAAACACTGTCGATCGACTTATCCTCATCACCGTCAAAACTATCTTTAAGCCTATCAGTTTCATTATCACCGGTAGACTCGTGAACTTTTTTTAGGGCTGAATCGACTCTCTCATGATTTGAATCAATATGGACTTCCTTACCCTGCTCTTTTGCTTCGAAATTTTTTAAATCTTCGAACTTATTATGCTGCTCACTAGATTGTAGTTTTTCACTCATAACTAATTGCCCCCGTTAGTTAAATCGTCAAGGATGACAGCTTCTCTGGTTAATAACTTGCTTCTGTAGTAAAAGTATCCAGCCAATGAGGTAATTATGAATATAAACAATATGTTTGTTCCGGGGCCTGTATTTGGCAATGTTTTGGCTGCCTGAACTACTACGACTCCGGGGCTAGCTTTTAGATTAATATTGATAGCGTTTCCGTAAACATCTGTCATGACCATATTAAAGCCACTTGGATCATCCTTGCCTGCTGCTGTTTTAGGAATTGGATTCTTTATAGGGTTTTTTCTGCTTGTTGCACTATTGAATAAGAAAAAATGGTTTTATACTGCATTCTTTCTATTTGTTGCATTTGGAGTTATTGCGATGGTTGATTTCTGGCGATGGGAATACAATTACGGCCACGACCTTAATCCCACTGCTGCAATAATAGTACCAGGGATGGCTTACCAGCCCCCACTCATCGGGTATAAGCAATTGCTTAATTTTGCTGCTTATTCCATACCTGATATGGGCGGATGGATATTTATAGGTTGTGGAGCTTTGCTGCTTTTATGTGTATTTTTTGAATGGCGGAATGGTATAAAGTCAAAAAAGAGAAATCCTGCTGCCGCGTTATTATTGCTGCCACTTTTCTTTTTAAGCAGTTGTACTACAGGACCTGAACCAATTAAAACCGGAGCTGATAACTGTGCTTTCTGCAAAATGACCATTTCAGATCCAAGGTTTGGAGCAGAGATTGTAACACATACGGGGAAGACCTTTAAATTTGATGATATTCACTGCATGGTCAGCTATTATGATGCGATGGACAAAAGCATCAAAAAGACGTCGACGGTTTATCTTACTGATTTTTGTGGAAATAACTCGCTCATTCAGACAGACAAATGCATCCTACTGTTAAGTAAAGATTTTAAATGCCCTATGGACGGGCATATTGCTGCATTCAGTAATGAAGATAGTATGGAACGGATTAGACAAACCTATCCGGGTGAAAAAACTGAACTGACATTAAACCGATGAAAAAGGCATCCTGGATATTGTGTTGCGGTATACTATATAGCACTACCCTTAATGCCAAAACAATTAAAGTAGGTCCGCACCAGGAAATTGCAGATATTACTACAGGCTTACAAAAGCTAAGTAATGGAGATACACTTATTGCAGAGGGCGGTACCTATCACGAAAAGAACCTGGTTGTAGATAAATCCATTGTTCTAATCGGTATCAATCATCCTGTACTGGATGGGGAGAATAAATATGAAAACATTTCTGTAAAAGCTGATTGGGTAACAGTGGATGGCTTTACAATTAACAACTCAGGCATATCAAGTACGGTAGATTATGCTGGTCTAAAAATATACAACCGGCATAATGTAACCATCCGCAACAATATTTTCAACGATTGCTTTTTTGGAATATACTCACAAAATTGTACGAACTGTACCATTAAGAATAACCAGTTAAGTGCGCACCAGGTTCAGGAGCAGAGAAGTGGCAATGGTATTCACTGCTGGAAATGTGATACAATGCAGATAATAGGCAACACGATCAGCGGGCACAGGGATGGTATTTACTTTGAGTTTGTTACCCATTCGATAATCTGGCGGAATTTATCGAATGGGAATTTGCGCTACGGGCTTCACTTTATGTTCTCCAGTCATGATACTTACGCGGCCAATATTTTTGAAAACAACGGTGCAGGAGTTTCTGTCATGTTCTCTAACCATGTACATATGTTTCATAATTCGTTTAGAGAAAACTGGGGTGATGGCTCCTATGGTTTGCTGCTTAAGGAAATATCAGACAGTTATATAGATGGTAACATTTTTGAGAGAAACACCAGTGGTATTTTTATGGAAGGGGGCAGCCGGATTGAGATGTATAAAAACACGTTCAGAGGAAATGGCTGGGCATTAAAGATACAGGCAAGCTGCATGGATATAAAACTTAAAAATAACAACTTCTTAGGTAACACTTTTGATGTGGGCACGAATGGTTCTTTGGTACTGAACACTTTCGACTACAACTATTGGGACAAGTACGAAGGCTATGACCTCAATAAAGATAAAATAGGCGATGTCCCCTACCGGCCTGTAAGTATGTATAGTATGATTGTGGAGAAAAACCCACCAGCAATGATGCTCTTCCACAGCCTGATCACTACACTCCTGGACAAATCGGAAAAAGTAATACCCAGCCTTACTCCAGAAAATCTGAAAGACAACCATCCGTTAATGAAACCCCTTCAGTTATGATAGAAGCTATAAGTATAAGTAAAAAATTTGGAAAGCTGAAAGCGTTGAATAATGTCTCCATAGTAACAGGATCAGGGCAGAGTATTGCCCTTGTTGGCCCTAATGGCTGCGGCAAGACTACGCTTATTAAATGCATCCTGGGTATGGTAGTGCCCGATTCAGGTACTATAAAACTAAAAAGTGAAAGTATAGCTACCGGTTGGAAATACAGGTCAATCATTGGCTATATGCCCCAGGTAGGCAGGTATCCCGACCAGATGAAAATAGGACAGGTGATGGATATGCTTACAGATATAAGACAATCTCCGTCATCAATTGATGAAGACCTTATAAAAGCATTTTCACTGAAGGGCTTGTACAACAAACGCATGGGTACATTATCTGGCGGCACCATGCAGAAGGTAAGTGCTTCAATTGCATTTTTGTTTAACCCGGAAATACTGATCTTGGATGAACCTACCGCTGGCCTGGACCCGGTTGCATCTGAAGCGCTCAAAGAAAAAATAGCAGCCGAAAAACAAAAGGGGAAACTATTTCTGATAACCTCACACATTCTCAGCGAGCTTGAAGAACTGGCTACTCACATTGTTTATATGCAGGATGGTGTTATAATGCTCTATAAAACAATGGAGGCGCTAAAAGTGGATACAGGAGAGAACAAATTATCACGTGCCATTGCACAATTAATGACCAAGCCTGCGCCATGATCAAGATCGTAAAATACATACTCCTCGATATCCTCAGGAATAAGATCGTACTGGCTTATACAATATTTCTTTTTGCCATTACATTCTGTGTGTTCAGTCTGGAAGACAATGCGGAAAAAGGATTGCTCACACTCCTGAACCTTATCCTCTTCATAGTGCCGTTAGTAAGTATAATATTTTCCACAATTTATATTTACAACAGCTCAGAGTTTATTGAGTTATTGGTAAGCCAGCCCATAAAAAGAAAGAGCATCTGGCTTTCATTATTTACCGGCCTTGCAGGAGCGCTATCTTTAGCCTTTATTATCGGTGCAGGAATACCATTATTGATCTATGTGCGCTCTGTAACCGGATTGATGATGATAGTGAACGGAGTATTGATCTCTGTCATTTTTGCATCACTGGCTATGGTGGCTGCCGTACGCACAAGAGACAAGGCCAAGGGAATAGGCTTTTCAATATTGTTATGGCTTTTCTTTTCGCTTGTTTATGATGGGCTTGTATTGTTCTTACTGTTCCAGTTTTCAGATTACCCCCTGGAAAAGGCGATGATAATTATAAGCGCACTTAACCCTATCGACCTTGGTCG
>CAIMKO010000586.1 GCA_903841915.1 uncultured Chitinophagaceae bacterium
AGCTTTTCAAAAAAGTGTTGGTTTGAACGGAGTCGGCACCAAAGCCGTGAATGCATTGAGCAGTTATTTTAAAGTGACGGCATTCAGGGAAGGCAAACAAAAAACAGCTGAGTTTGAACGCGGCGCATTGATCAAAGAATATAAAGAAGAAAAAACGACGGAAGAGAATGGTACATTGGTAACATTTATTCCGGATGAAAATGTTTTCAGAACCTATCATTACCGCAATGAATATATAGATGCCCAGTTGTGGAACTATTGTTATTTGAATGCAGGTCTCGTTATTAATTTCAATAACAAAAGATATGTGAGCAAGAATGGATTACTGGATCTCTTGCAGCATAAAACGAATCCGGATGAATTACGTTACCCCATTATTCATTTAAAAGGAGAAGATATTGAAGTGGCACTTTCACATAACAATGATTATGGGGAAGATATTTTTTCTTTTGTGAATGGTCAGTACACCACTCAGGGAGGAACGCATCAGCAGGCATTCAGGGAGGCATATGTAAAAGTAATCCGTGATTTTTATAAGAAGGATTATGATGCATCGGATATACGCACCAGTATCGTAGCTGCTGTTTCTGTAAGGGTGCAGGAGCCGGTATTTGAAAGTCAGACCAAAACAAAACTGGGTTCACAATATGTTTTTGAAGGGGGACCTTCTATGAAAAAATTCATTGAAGAATTTTTATTGAAAGAGCTGGATAACTTTTTGCATCGTAATGCAACAGTTGCAGAAGCGCTAAAGAAAAGGATCGAGCAGAACGAAAGAGAAAGGAAGGAATTGGCAGGGATAAAAAAATTAGCCAATGAAAGGGCCAAGAAAGCAAACCTGCACAATAAAAAATTAAGAGATTGCCGTGTGCATTTGAATGATGAGCCGCCCACCAAAAATAAGGCTGAGTTCATTGAACTGCAAAATAAGTCGACCATTTTTATTACGGAGGGTGACAGTGCCAGTGGCTCCATTACGAAATCACGCAATGTAGATACACAATCTGTTTTCAGTTTACGTGGTAAACCTTTGAATTCTTATGGGCTGACAAAAAAAGTAGTGTACGAAAATGAAGAATTCAATTTATTACAGCATGCATTGAATATTGAAGAGGGTTTGGAAGGCTTGCGTTATAATAATGTGGTGATCGCCACAGATGCGGATGTGGATGGTATGCATATCCGATTATTGTTGATGACATTCTTTTTGCAATTCTTTCCAGACCTAGTTAAAAAAGGGCATGTATATATTTTAGAAACACCCTTGTTCCGTGTAAGAAATAAGCAGGAAACGATCTATTGTTATGATGAGACAGAAAAGCAGGAGGCCGTTAAAAAATTAGGCAGCAAACCGGAGATCACCAGGTTCAAAGGATTGGGCGAAATCAGTCCGGATGAATTTGGAAAATTCATTGGCGATTATATGCGGACACAATTGGTGCATTTGGCGGAAGGAGATCATATCCAGCAATTACTGGAATATTATATGGGTAAGAATACACCGCAGCGACAGGATTTTATCATTGATAATTTGAGATTTGAATTGGATTTGATTGAGAGTAATTAACCCCCAGCCCCTAAAGGGGAGATGGGAAATTTATTAACGAAAATAATCCCCTTTAGGGGAAATAGGGGTATGATACACATCGTTTTTGAAACAGCAAACATTGAAGCACTTAGTAAAGCATTTGAATTAGACGAAAGTTTAAAAGGGGATATTGTTGAAATAAAGGATGACTATGCTGTAGGTCCTATCATTGATATTTACGAGGAATACGGTTATCAGCAACGCAGGGATTGGTGGAAAGAATTATTAAAGCATTCACCCTATGAAGAACAACTAAATATTGTGGATGATAAATTAGCAGTTCATAATCTGATAAGGACGTTGGATGAACCCTTCGACGAAGCTCAGGGTGACAAGAAAGAAGAAGTCTGGATATGGATGGGGCAGAACCAACATGATGTTTGCGGATATTACTGGCTGATGAGTCAGTTAAAAAATTATCAGGGGAGAATTCAAGTGTTGTATTTGAATAATCTTCCTTTCATCAATGAGAAGGGCAATATTTTTTATCCAACTCATTTAAGTGAGATACAGCCTAAAGAGTTTTTGAAAGCTAAAAAATTAGCGAGGCAAATAACCCTGAGTGAGTTTGAACTGGATCCTGATGAATGGAAAAAATTATGCAATGAGAATGCAGCAGTAAGAATTCTGGAAGGGGGTAAAAAGATCGCCAATAAAGAGGAATCATTTTATGACAAGGATGTGCTGAGTGCTGTTACTGCTGAGTTTCAGAAGCTGACTAAATTATTGCATAACATTTTATCTAAACTGAAAGTGCAAACAGGAGATGTTTTTTTGGTTTGGAGAATTAAAAAGTTGATAGAAGAAGGAAAAATAGAAATGCAGGGCGATTGGAGTAAAGGATGGAAAGAGGTGGAGATAAAAACAGCCTCCCCAAACCCCTCCGTAGGAGGGGATTAACACTTATTGATAATTTCCCACAAAGAAACAAAGGTTGCTAAGTAACAAAGAAGGATCGTTGTTTGCTTTGTATCCTTATTGAACTTTGTGTGAAATGCAAAACATAAAAATTATTATAGAAAGTGGCGAAAGAAAAAATTGATAATAAGGTTTACGAAAATGAAACCGGCGTGCAGGGACAGTATAAAAACTGGTTTCTGGAATATGCTTCTTATGTTATTTTAGAACGTGCGGTTCCTGCTGTTGAAGATGGTCTGAAGCCCGTACAAAGACGCATTTTGCACGCGATGAAAGAAATGGATGATGGTCGTTACAATAAAGTGGCGAATATTATCGGACAATCCATGCAATACCATCCGCATGGCGATGCAAGTATCGGAGATGCATTGGTTAACCTCGGGCAAAAGGATCTATTAATTGACACACAAGGTAACTGGGGCGATTCGCGAACAGGTGATGAAGCTGCCGCACCGCGTTATATTGAAGCACGTTTATCGAAGTTTGCCTTGGAAGTAGCTTTCAACGCAAAGACCACCAACTGGCAATTGAGTTATGACGGAAGAAAAAATGAACCTGTTGTATTGCCGATGAAGTTCCCATTATTATTGGCTCAGGGTGCCGATGGGATTGCAGTGGGTCTGTCTACTAAAATTCTCCCACATAACTTTTGTGAGATCATTGATGCTTCCATCAAATGTTTGAAAGGAAGAAAATTTGAATTGTACCCTGATTTTCAGACAGGCGGGATGGTGGATACTACCAATTATAATGATGGGGAACGTGGCGGAAAGATCAAAGTGCGTTGTCGCATAGAAGAACTAGATAAAAAATCATTGATCATACGTGACGTGCCTTATGGGGTAACGGTTTCACAATTATGTGAAAGTATCACTAAGGCAAATGATAACGGGAAGATCAAGATCAAAAAATTAACAGAATTCACCGGTGCCAATATTGAGATACAGGTTGACCTTGCTCCCGGTATCTCTCCTGATATCACAATCGATGCATTGTACGCTTTTACAGATTGTGAGATCAGCATTTCTCCTAATGCCTGTATCATTGATGATAACAGACCGCGTTTTGTTACGGCCACTGAATTATTGAGAACCAGTGTTGAAAAAACAAAGTATCTGTTGAAACGTGAACTGGAGATCAAGTTGGGTGAGTTAGAAGATAAATGGCATTATACTTCATTGGAAAAAATATTCTTTGAAGAAAAAATATATAAAGAATTAGAGAAGAAACATGATACTTGGGATAAGGTATTGCAGGCCATTGAAGATGCGTTCAAGCCTTTCCGTAAATTATTCAAAAGAGATATTGCAAGAGAAGATGTATTGAAGCTGACGGAAAAACCGGTTAGAAGAATTTACAAACTGGATATAGATGAGTTGAATGAACAGATCAAATCCATTGAAGCAGATATCAAACAGGTGAACTACGATCTGGAACACCTGACAGATTTCGCGGTTGCATATTTTGAAAATCTGTTAAAGAAATATGGTAAGGGAAGAGAAAGAAAAACTGAGATCAGGCAATTTGATACCATTAAAGTTCAGCAGATCGCCATTGCAAATACGAAGTTGTATGTTAACAGGGAGGAAGGGTTTATCGGAACCAGCTTAAAGAAAGATGAATTGTTGTTTGAGTGTTCTGATATGGATGATATCATTGCTTTCACCAAACGGGGGATGATGAAAGTGGTGAAAGTGGAGGACAAAACATTTATCGGGAAAGATATTTTGCATGTGGCCATCTTCCGGAAAGCTGATGAACGTACAACATACAACATGATCTATGCTGATGGGACAAGTGGTGTGAGTTATGGAAAACGATTCAATGTAACTGGAGTAACAAGAGATAAAGAATATGATCTCACAAAAGGAACTGATAAAAGCCGTGTTCATTATTTTACAGCCAATCCAAATGGAGAAGCGGAAGTAGTGAAGATCGTATTGAGCCCTAATTGTTCAGCAAGGATCAAAGAACTGGAATATTATTTTGAAGAATTGGAGATCAAGGGAAGGAATAGTCAGGGTAATATTGTTACAAAATATCCGATCAAAACAGTAAGATTCAAAGAGGCTGGCAGAAGTACGCTGGCAGGAAGAAAGTTGTGGTTCGATAATAAATTCGGCAGGTTAAATACAGAAGGGAAGGGAGAATATCTCGGAACATTTGAAGATGAAAATCTACTGGTGGTTTATAACGATGGTAATTATGAACTCACCAACACAGAAGAAACACAAAGATTCGAAGCAGATAAGATATTATTGATCGAAAAATTCAATCCTGAAAAAATAATCACAGCAGTTTATAAGGATAATGATAAACAGCAATTCAATGTGAAGCGATTCAAAATTGAAACAACGACACTCAATAATAAATTCCTGTTCATCAAAGAAGGAGAGGGCAATAATTTAGAAGCTGTTACAACAGAAGAAGAGCCGATACTGGGTGTGCAAACAGGTCGTGGTTCTCAGGTTCGGAAAGCTAAATTCAAAATAGCTAAAATGGTGGAAATAATGGGATGGAAAGCTGTGGGAGCCAAATTGATGGATTACAGCAAGACCATTGAAATGGAATGGGAAACCAAACCAAAAGATGAAAATGCACAACCGGAATTGTTTGAATAAAAAGATCATTCCGACAGCAACCAAAAGACTTTTTTTATCGTAGATAGTAGAAATTAAAATCTATGGCTGTTCAATACAATTTTATTACCCGCTGGAAGATCAAAGCCCCGCTTGAACAGGTTTGGAATGCTATCTATGATTCTGAACAATGGCCAAACTGGTGGAAAGGGGTTATGGAAGTGAATGAAATCTCAAATGGAGATGCAGAAGGCATCAATAGTGTAAAAGAATATGTTTGGAAGAGCCGCTTGCCATATACATTGGCATTTAAAATGAAACTCAAGAAGAAAGAACAATTCAAAATGCTGAGCGGTGATGCATTTGGTGAATTGGAAGGAACAGGTACCTGGTATTTTGGTGAAAAGAACGGTATTACTTTTGTGCAATATGATTGGAAAGTTTTGACTAACAAAGCTTGGATGAATACTTTTTCATTTTTTCTGAAGCCTGCATTTAATTATAATCACAATATCGTGATGCGATGGGGTGCAGAAGGGCTTGCCAAAAAACTAAATGCAGAACTGATCAGTTGCTAGTCTTATTTTTTCTCAAACGGATGGTAGCAGATTGTTTAAAGTCGCTGTTCATTTCAATTTCGTAGCGCTTATCTCCATCATATAAGATCAATACAGCGCTATTGGGCGGGACCAAACCCACATTATTGGCAAACATGCTGATATCTGTGTAATCACGGCTCTCATCAAGATGTATCGTTAATTTCAGTGCATCATAATTAAGCATTGATTTGGGCAGTATCATTTTATTATTCACAAATACTGAAATGCTGTCGTAATCTATTTCACCGCTATCGTAGAATTCCAATTTGATCAGCGAAGAATTTACAGTAAGTTCTCTTGCGATTGATTTAGAGCGGATGCTGTCTTTTGTAATGGCTTTATACAGCGGTGCTGCAGCAATGGCAATTGCCGGGTTGAGGTTTACTGAATCAATGACCAGATCACTTGCTGTTTCTAGGATGGCAGGAATAGTATCGGTAGTTCTGGTTAATGAGAAATTGATAGCAGGGGTTGTATAGCGATGTGTCGGATCGCTTTTTAAAACTCCCGATAAAATAGATTCAGTTCTGGAAACCCTTAATAAAAACTCTCCATTCATTGTTGTGGTAAATCCATTTCTGGCAGTTGATGCTGCAGGATGGATCAATTCAAAGTCTTTTAGCAATACTTGCCTCTTTTCCGTATTATAAGTTCCTGTAATCGGCGTAATAAAATAACCATCTTTGAAATAGTAATTTAGTTCCCCACTAATCTTTTTGCCGGTTTGCCTTAACACCAATTCAGTAAGATATTCGTCGTGGTTACCATATGCAGCTATTTTACCTGTGCCGAACCAGTGCCCGTCAACATTCTGCGAAAAAACGGGTAAGTACCAGGAGAATACACTTATTAAAAGAAAAAATTTCAAACATTTATTCATTGAGGTTGCAAAATATTGCATTCATAAATAAGGGCCGAAAAAAACTATTAACAAAAATAAATCAGGCGTTTAGGGGCAAAAAACGTACATTTGGGCATGACAATTGAGTTAATATCGAAATTTGTTGAGGGTAATGTTATCCCTCCAACTAAATCTGTTAAAGTAGATTTTAAGAAAAGAAACTCCATTAATGGTATTATCATTCAGGATAAAGATTATTCTGATTTGAAATCTAAAAACTTCTGGCGTATTGTTCCTGTTTCTTTAATTGAAGAATGGAATAAGTCTAAGAATGTTAATCTCGCTAAAATTTACAGCGGTGGAGAATTCACTAAGCTTTCTGTTGTAGTGAATAAAGAATCATAGATTTTTGAATTCTTTTCTATAGCGCGTTGGTCAGCCCGACCAACCGAATTTGTTTTCACAAAACAATGAGTGACTCTATTGCTCAGCAATGAACATGCCGTTCAAGAATGCCTAGGGCGTCTCTTTTGGAATGCTTCAATTCTTTCCCTCTAACCTTCAGTTTTCTTAGTTTTTTTATCTTATTTAGTACTAACAGATGTTAGTACTAACAATTATATTTGTATCATAACTAAGCTATATGAATAACAGAACTGTTTATATTATTTCGGCCGTTCGCACAGCCATCGGAAGTTTTGGTGGTAGCCTGAAAGAACTTTCAGCAACACAATTGGGCGCGATCGCTATTAAGGCAGCAGTAGAAAGAGCCGGATTAAAACCTGATCAGGTGGAAGAAGTATATATGGGCAATGTGATACAAGCCAATGTGGGGCAGGCCCCTGCCAGACAGGCTGCAAAATTTGCAGGATTACCCGATCATGTTATTTGTACAACAGTCAATAAGGTTTGTGCCAGTGGTATGAAAGCCATTGCACAGGGAGCTCAGGATATTTTATTGGGCGATGCGGATATTGTTGTTGCCGGTGGTATGGAAAGTATGAGCAATGTTCCGTTTTATGTGACCAATATGCGTTGGGGAAATAAATACGGTGATACGAAATTGACTGATGGTTTATCTCGGGACGGGTTAACCGATGTATATCAAAACTCAGCGATGGGTAATTTTGCTGAATTGTGTGCAAAGGAATGTAAGATAACAAGAGAAGACCAGGATGCATTTGCGATCGAAAGTTATACAAGAAGTCAGGCTGCATGGAAAGAAGGAAAATTCAATGAAGAGGTTGTGCCTGTTGAGATCGTCTCAAAAAAAGGGACCATCATTTTTGAAAAAGATGAAGAACCTTTTAATGTAAAGTTTGATAAGATACCTGAATTGAAATCTGCATTCATCAAAGACGGAACTGTGACAGCTGCCAATGCAAGTACAATGAATGATGGTGCAGCAGCATTGGTATTGATGAGCAAAGAAAAAGCAGATGCATTAGGCATCAAACCGATAGCCATTATTAAAGGTTACGCAGATGCAGAACAATCGCCGGAATGGTTTACTACTACACCATCTTTAGCAGTACCCAAGGCTGTAGCAAAAGCAGGATTAAACATGAGCGATATTGATTTCGTTGAATTGAATGAGGCATTTTCGGTTGTGGGTATCGCGAATACACAAAAAATGAATTTAGATGCTGGCAAAGTAAATGTGAATGGCGGTGCTGTTTCCATTGGGCATCCTTTAGGTTGCAGCGGAGCCAGAATAATTGTAACACTGATCAATGTATTAAAACAAAACAGCGGAAAGATAGGTGCAGCGGGTATTTGTAATGGAGGTGGAGGTGCCAGTGCGATAGTGATAGAAAATGTCTGAACGGGGATTTGGAGGGATTTTATGGATTAGTTGAATTGTTCAAACAACCCAATCTACCACTTCATTCGCCCATTCTTTTCTATATGGTGTTTGTATTCGGAGATAATTATCGGTATAACCTTCCATCATACCATTCTTCTCAAAGATCTCAAACAATACTTTTCGTGTTTGTCCGGTATATTGTTTTGTGAAGTATTGCATTTTCATATA
>CAIMKO010000587.1 GCA_903841915.1 uncultured Chitinophagaceae bacterium
CTGTTCTGTATTCCAATGCAATAAAGGATTGTATTTAATGATCTGATTGCCCTCATCCCATTCAACGATTTGCAGGTCTTTCCTGGCGGATGAATGTTCGGCCCTTAAACCCGTTACCCATACCGCATTTCCGGCCAATGCTCTTTTCAATGGTTCTACTTTACGGATATGACAACATTCTTTTCTGTTCTCAACAGATTCGTAAAATGCATTGGGGCCTTTTTCAGAAATGTATTTTTCAATTGCCGCATGTTGCGGATAATAAGCAGTGATATGTGTTTGATATTTTTCGTTGCTGTTGCTCCATACCGAATAGGTCTCAGCAAATAACCTTCCCGTATCCAAAGTGAAGATGCTGATGCCGAGATGATTGCTTAATATCTCATGCGCAATGATCTGATCTTCGAAACTGAAACTGGTAGAGAATGTGACCTGCCCCGGAAACTGTTTTTCCAGTAAGCCTAATCCTTCCCAAATATTTTTGGATCGAAGTTCTTGTGATAAATCTTGTATAAGGTCTAGTTGTGTATGTGTCATTTGCATTGATATTGAAGAACCTGAAAGTCGGGATACAAACAAAGTTACTTGCTACTGAATGAAATGATCAGCAACAACATGTATGCATACACTTTATGATGTAGATAAAAAGCATTATCTGACTTGTCTATAAGTTTGGTGCACAAATATAGTCTATAAAAAATATCGACAAAAATTTTCCATTCGTAAACAGAAACAAAGGATATGTTGTAATAATTGTAAGTGTAAAGGCTTTGAATGCAGTCCTTTTACTTGCTTACAACGATCATGATCTTTTCTTGTAATTAAAGATGGCCCAACTGTTCAATACAACAGCAAATCCTACAATAATGAAAATATGCTTTTTGATATCAACCAGCGAACTGCCTTTTAATACTACCATCCTTATCACTTCAATAAAATATGATACCGGATTGAACCATGTGATCTTCTGTACCCAAGGCGGCATACTGTCAATCGGTGTAAATAAACCTCCGAGTAAAATAAATATCATCATGAGAAAAAAGCTGATAAGCATGGCCTGTTGCTGTGTATCTGCAAATGTTGAGATAAGCAATCCAAGTCCCAATACTACCAACAGATATATTGCAGCAAAAAAATAAAGTACTAAAATATTTCCGGCAGGATGAATTTGGTAAATAAACCGCATGATGAATAGACCAATTGTAAACACCATCAAACCTAACACCCAGAATGGAATTAATTTTCCGAGGATGAAATGATATTTTTTGATAGGCGTAACATTGATCTGTTCAATGGTGCCGATCTCTTTTTCCTTAACGATATTCAAGGCAGTTAAAAAAGAGCCGACCAGTGTAAGTAATGTTGCGAGAACGGCTGGCACCATAAAATATTTATAACTCATCATCGGATTGAACCAATTGGTGAAAGTGACTTCAATGGTTGGCTGCGGATTTATTTTCGGTATCTGTATTAGTTTTAAACGGATCTGATTATTATAATTCTGAATGATGTTTTGCAGATAGGCAGCACCTAGATTCGCTTTCATGCCGTTCACCGCATTGACTGCAAGAAATAATTTTGAGTAATCTTCTCTCACAACATTTCTTTCAAAATTTGCAGGTATTTCCAAAACAACATCGGCTTTGTCTGATTCAATATTTTTAACTGCGTCTTCGTAAGTAGAGCTGTAATCAATAAGTTTAAAATAACGGGATGATTTTATTTTCTGAACCAATTGCTGTGCATATACGGAATGATCATGATCTGCAACGGCAAGATTGATATTCCTTACTTCATAATCTGCGGCCAATGGAATGATGATCAACTGCAAAGTAGGCAGCATGAAGATGATACGCAGAATCGCAGGGTCGCGGAATATTTGCCTGAATTCCTTTTGTAATAAAAATCTCAATGTTCTCATGATGCTCTGTTATTTATTTCAATGATGCCTTACAAATTATTCGAGTCTTGTTTTGAACTTTTTAATACTTACCACAAAGAAAATAATGGTCATGCCGGCAAGTATCAAAGTCTCTTTCCATACAAAAGAAAATCCCAAACCCTTTATCATAATGGTCTTTACGATAAAATAGAACCATTTGGCAGGAACTATATTCGATAAGATCTGCAATGGCATCGGCATATTCTCTATCGGGAACATATAGCCGCTGAATACTGTTGTTGGCAGAAACAATCCTAATAAGGATATCAGCATGGCTACCTGCTGTGAATTTGTAACCGAAGAGATCAATAGACCCAATGCCAGTGATGTGATGGTAAACAATAAACCTTCACTGATCAGCAAGGCTAAATTCCCTCTGATCGGGACGTCCAGTACAAATACACTTAATAGTAAAATGCTGGTCACATTCACCATGGATAAGATCATGTAGGGAACAGCTTTTGCGATCACCACACCAAATGGTTTTAAGGGAGATACCAGAATGATCTCCATCGTTCCCATTTCTTTTTCTTTAACGATGGCGATAGAAGTCATCATGGCGCAGGTAAGCATCAATATCAATGCCATCACCCCAGGCACAAAACTGTATGCTCCTTTTAATTCCGGATTGTACATCATCCTTACTTCTGTTTCAATGCGGTAAGGAAGTTTTTGTTGCTGATTCACGGCAGATTGATAATCACGAACTACGGCCGATGCATAATTGGCCAAAGTACTTGCTACGTTAGGATCTGACCCGTCGCAGATCAATTGTATCTGTGTTTTGTTCCCGTGTTGCATATCACCGGCAAACTGTTGCGGGATCACCCAAACCATTTTTATTTTGCCTTTTTTGAAAGCAGGTTCTACTTCTGTGTAAGAAGATAATTTTGTGGTGTAATCAAAATATCTGCTGGCACTGATCTGTTGAATTAATTGCGTTGATGCTACATCCTTGGATAGATCCAGAATGGCGATCTGCGAATTTTTCACTTCATTGGTGAGTGCGAAACCAAAGATGATGATCTGCGTAATGGGTATGCCCAGCAAAATAAAAAGCGTCCGCTTATCACGCCATATGTGAAAGAATTCTTTTTCAACGAATGCAAAAAATTGTTTCATTCCTTTTTATTTTTATCAGCTTCAAATTTTTATGCAACTTAGGTTGCGTCGCACATTTGTACTTTTTCGGGTTGCGCAACTTGACCCACCCCACACAATCA
>CAIMKO010000588.1 GCA_903841915.1 uncultured Chitinophagaceae bacterium
TAACAGCAAACCCTCATGTAACTCCTCAACTCTGCGTTAAAATCCTAAGCGCCGAAGGGGTTCATATTTGCGTTCGTTGTCGCCGCGTGAAAATTTAAACCTGTTGCTCAGGCGACATAACAAACACTTCTCTACTTTAACTTAACTACAGACTTAGTAAGATTAAGCATAGAGAATCAATTATACCCTTTCGGGTGTATCAGTATTATATTTGTACTTTTTATACCCTAAAGGGTATATTTATTAAATAAAATGCTATATTTATACCCGAAAAGGTATAAATATGAATCTAAATGAGCTAATAAAAACGAAAAGAAATGCTGCAAATCTTACACAGCCCGAATTGGCTGAGAAAGCTGGTGTAGGTCTTCGTTTTGTACGTGAGTTAGAACAGGGCAAAGAAACATTACGCCTCGATAAGGTCAATCAGGTACTGCAGTTATTCGGTTTCCGGATAGGTGCGGTTCCCATCAACAGAAATACTGATGCCAAATGAGAAAGGCTGAAATAAAAATATACAACATAACAGCCGGCTGGCTTTGGCAGGATGAAAATGGTTATCATTTTGAATATGATAATGAATACCTGAAACGGAATGATCCTGAACCTATAAGTTTGACCTTGCCTGTACAAAAAGCAGTTTTTACGAATCAGGTACTATTCCCTTTTTTTGACGGACTGATTCCTGAAGGTTGGTTATTGGAAATTGCCGAGAGGAACTGGAAATTAAATCCCCGTGATCGTATGGGCTTATTATTAGCCTGCTGCAAAGATTGTATCGGTGCAGTAACTGTTCACCCAATCATAGAGCCGGAAAAATTATGAGATGCTTATTCTGTTATCAACCATTGTCAAAAAATGAAATTGATTTTCATGCTGCCTGCAGTAAAAAAATATTCGGACAGTCCACTCCCCCCATATTGCCCTATACCGAATCTCAAATGGAAGACCTGGCCACGCAGGTTGTCAGAAGTCAAATGACTATTACAGGTGTTCAACCCAAGTTATCATTAGAGTTAGTTGCTTCTCAAAATAAAGCCGAACCAAAACGATTTACCATAGTTGGTTTATGGGGCGGATATATTTTAAAACCACCAACATTAAATTATCCGCAATTACCGGAAGTGGAAGATCTAACCATGCATCTTGCCAACATTGCTAAAATAAAAGTTGTACCGCATAGTTTAATTCGTTTGCAGTCAGGAAGCCTTGCATACATCACAAAAAGAATTGACCGCAATAAGAAAGAAAAATTGCAAATGGAAGATATGTGTCAGCTAACAGAAAAATTAACGGAAGACAAATACAACGGTTCTTATGAACAAATAGCAAAAATCATATTAAAATATTCCGCTAATCCCGGATTAGATACAATAAATTTTTTCGAGCAAATTTTGTTCTCCTTCTTAACAGGCAACGCAGATATGCACTTAAAGAATTTTTCTTTGATCAATCAGCCTGGTACTGGAAATATTCTTTCACCAGCCTATGATTTAGTAGCAACTGCTTTAGTAAACCCTTCTGATGATGAAGACACTGCGCTAACATTGAATGGGAAAAAGAAAAAGATCAAAAGAAGTGATTTTGTTGCTGCATTTAATACCCTGGAATTGGAAACAAAGCAACAGGAAAACATATTTGCTAAAATGGAAAAGGCGAAATTGAAATGGTTAGAGTTTATAGACAATAGTTTTTTAAATGCTGATTTTAAAAAAGCGTATAAAGAATTAATTATGATAAGGTTCTCAAGAATAAATTCAATGTAGGCTTTTGTATACGATCCCAAATAATTTGAGGGATTTCCCTCTGCTGTAAAACTAAGCGGCGAGCTTTGAGCTAAGAGCTGAAGCTATGAGGGACGAGCTAGGAGCTGCGAGTCAAATATATCTTTGTAAAAGCGCGACAAAATCTTCCCAAAATCCGAAGGATCTTCCTCTGCGCCCTCAACTTTACGATTTAGTAAAAAAACAGGAAATCCACCAACAACAGCAAACCCTCTTGTAACTCCTCAACTCTGCGTTAAAAATCCTCGAGACGGAAGGATTCTTATTTGCATTCGTTGCGTCGTCGCATGAAAATTTAAACCTGTTGCTCAGGCGATGCAATAACTGCTGCTTCAAAAATCCGAAGGATTTTATGGTGTATACTCAATGTTACGCTTCTACAAAAAAACCATCCGCCCTAAAATAAATCAAACTCTTTGCGTTCTCTGCTCCTCCGCGTTCTTTGCGTGAAAAAACAGAACCCCGTTTTAGCAATTTAGCAGCAATACCGTGAAATGACGGTATTACAGCACCGTAAATAAACGGGCAAAAACTACCGCTTAAAAAAATTAAGTATGAGCTAAATAATTCAACTGTTTTTATTTGGACATACTTCAAAGCACATAATACCTTAGTACAACGCTTTTCAGCTATTCCTCAGCACATATTTTCGGACCGATCAAAAGAGAGATTAGTCCTTCATTGACTCTTTGGTTTATTGACGAATAAACTGCAAACAAAAAAGGACGCTGTTCAGCACGCTTGCGGAATATCGGGAAGCAAACACGGCCGATGAGTTGCATTAGCTTAAAACCGGAAACCTTGCAGTACAGCAAGTCATACCTTTTATGGGATGATGCCGAATATTCGGTATAAAAAACCGCTGAACATTAACGAACCATGGCGATAGACAGGGGAGGAAAATTTAATACTTTTTAAAATGAAAAACTTAGCATTAAAACAAATGGAAAATTTTGAGGGAGGAAAATTTTGGGGAACAGGTTCAAGAACAACATGCAATGGTCTTGGTTACTGCACAACATGTGATCATAACTATTATTTTTGGTATCGCAGTAGAGCATATAATTGTAGGGGCTCACAAATGTAAAAATCGTCAATGCATTTGTAAATTTTTTAAAAGATGATATATAAAGGAGGAACCCTTACAACCTCCTTTATATTATATGCTAACCAATACTACTACTCTAATCTTATTCATAAAAATCTAAATTATGAAACTAAAATATATCTTAATAATAATACTAATAATGACTCATTTTAAAGGATATGAACAACAAGTTAGTTTAAAAAAGGGTTTATATGATTTGAAGAATAGAGAATCAATTGCTTATGGAACAATACAAATAATAGGCACGAAAAAAATAACTGATTGTGATCAAAATGGACATTTTGAAATACTTGCTGAGAAAACTGATAGCATTATGTTTTCTTGTATTGGGTACGCTACATTAATTATGCCGATAAGTCAAATAATAAATGTGGATAGTATCTTTTTGAAAGAAACCTTTTTTGAATTAGAAAATGTTGTTGTTAGGAATTCATCTTCGCTTCTATTTGGAATAATAAATGAAAAACAGCAAAGATCCCATGTTGGATCAAATACAGAACAGCCTGACAGATATGAGATGACAACATTAATTGATATTCCATTTTCAGTTAAAGCCTTTAGAATAAGTAAGGTGTTTATAAAAGAAAAGTATTTTAATAACTATGCACCCTTCCAGTTACATATTTACTCTGTAAATGCACAAGGCTTTCCAGATTCTGAATTGCTTAAAAATCAAATTATTGTAACGAGTAAAAATAATAATGAGGATAGGATTGAAATTGATGTAAAGAATCAAAATATAATTCTTGAAGGAGTCTCTTTTTTTGTTGGAATTCAGTGGATGACTTGCAACAAAGAACCTTTGGCAAAAGGTATGGATTATGGAATTGCCGAAACTCTTAAACTTGACAAACCTCTCACTTATCGTCGAAGTTTACTTTTAGAGAACTATAGATGGTTTGTAGAATACGAAAAGTGTATCGTTTTTCCTGAAACTATAAATGAAGCGAAGAAAACATTTTTTTGGAAAAATCAGAATACTTCTTATGGACATCCAATAAATATGATTGCATCCGCTGAGATTCAGAAATTATAAAATTAGGTTATGCCATTCTTTCCCAAGACATTTTCATATTTAAATTTGGATTCAAGAAAAACTCTTGTTTTGTATTTATTTTTATGGGTTGGTGTAGATGAAATTTTAGTTAATAAATTACCTAGAGGGTTCGCGTTGCCCTCGGCATTGTATGTCTATCAAAAAAATAAAAGCCTACTATCTTCATTATCTGATTCAAACATGTGGTCAACAACAGTAGGTATAGTTATTTTAACATTATCTGAAATTGGGTTAGTTAGTTCACTAATGTTTACAATTACCAAACTTCATCGACTTGCATTATCTTTTCGGAAATGTTTAGGCGTTGTAATTTTTTCTCATTCTGTCTTTCTCATACAGTTTATTTCGGAGTTTATTTTTATTAAATATCATCCAACTTATTTTCAAGAAATACCCAGAGATGAGTTTTCACTTTTTTCAATCCAATATTTTACTACTGAATTTCAAATAAGTCATTATGAATTTATGAACTATCTATTTCAAACA
>CAIMKO010000589.1 GCA_903841915.1 uncultured Chitinophagaceae bacterium
ATATATTTCCGAAAAAGGTCCCAATGCATTTTACGAATCTGTTGAGAACAGAAAAGAATGTTGTCATATCCGCAAAGTAGAACCCTTGAAACGAGCATTGGCCGGAAATGCGGTATGGGTAACGGGTTTAAGGGCCGAACATTCTCCTGCAAGAAAAGACTTGCAGATCGTTGAATGGGATGAGGGCAATCAGATCATTAAATACAATCCTTTATTGCATTGGAATACAGAACAGGTATCAGCCCATATTCATCAACACCATATTCCTTACAATCCTTTGCACGATAAAGGCTTTGTAAGTATCGGTTGTGCGCCCTGTACCAGAGCGATCAAAGCAGGTGAAGATTTCAGGGCAGGCCGCTGGTGGTGGGAAGATGCGAGTAAAAAAGAATGTGGTTTACATACCCCCTAACCCCTAAAGGGGAGTTTGCAATAACTTATAAGAGAATTAAACGGTGAAAAAGATATATGAAAGATGAAATAACAAATAATACTAACCTTACTAATTCCCCTTCAGCGCTTGCCCCGAACTCGCATCGGGGGGTTAGGGGATTAGATTATCTGGAACAATTGGAATCGGAAGCGATACACATCATGCGTGAAGTGGCCGGTCAGTTTGAAAGGCCTGCTTTATTATTCAGTGGAGGCAAGGATTCTATTGTATTGGTGCATCTGGCATTAAAAGCATTTCGTCCTGGGAAATTCCCTTTCCCATTGGTGCATATTGATACCGGTCACAATTTTCAGGAAGCTTTGGATTTCAGGGATTCTTTGGTAGAAACACTGGAAGAAAGATTGATCGTTAGAAAAGTAGAAGACACTATTAAAGCAAAACAACTGACAGAATTGAAAGGGAAATTTGCCAGTCGTAATGCATTACAAACCTATACCCTATTAGACGCTATTGAAGAGTTTGAATTTGATTGCTGCATCGGCGGTGCCAGAAGAGATGAAGAAAAAGCAAGAGCGAAGGAAAGGATCTTTTCGGTGAGGGATGAATTTGGTCAGTGGAATCCAAAATTGCAAAGACCTGAATTATGGAATACCTATAATGGCAAGATTCATAAGGGCGAAAACGTAAGAGCATTCCCTATCAGCAACTGGACCGAACTGGATGTATGGAATTATATACGCAGAGAAAATATTGCATTGCCTTCTATTTATTTTTCGCATGAACGTGAAGTGCTGGAATATGATGGACAGCTGGTGGCTATTTCAAAATTCATACAACTGGAAGAATCAGATAAAATATCGGTGAAGAAAGTTCGGTATCGTACGGTGGGTGATATGACCTGCACTGCAGCAGTAGAATCAGAAGCCGGAACACTGGATGAAGTGATCAATGAGATCATCGTCACAAAAACAAGTGAGCGTGGTGAAACAAGGATCGATGATAAGGTAAGTGAAGCGGCGATGGAAGACAGAAAAAAGAGCGGGTATTTTTAAACCCCCAGCATTAGAAGGGTAATGACATTAAGTTAAGGATTGTCACTCTGTCCCGATGTATCGGGATCGAAGAGTGAAATTTAGGGAGTACGTCTTAAAATCATGTTTCGAGAGCCTCAACATGACATTGTGCTTCTTAACTTAATTATAAATCCTAAAGATGATCAAGGGAAAAGATAAATAATATTAATAAAGAAAAAAAATCCCCTTTAGGGGTTAAGGTATGGATATACTAAGATTTATAACAGCAGGAAGTGTAGATGACGGCAAAAGCACGCTGATAGGACGTTTGCTGTACGACAGTAAAAGCATTCTGATCGATCAGCTGGAAGCCATAGAAAAGCAAACCAAGAACAGAGAAGACGGAGAAATTGATCTGGCCTTATTAACGGATGGTCTGCGTGCCGAAAGAGAACAGGGCATCACGATTGACGTAGCTTATAAATATTTCTCCACCCCGAAAAGGAAATTCATCATTGCCGATGCTCCGGGGCATATTCAATATACACGCAATATGGTCACCGGTGCTTCCAATGCCAACCTTGCCATTATTTTAGTGGATGCAAGAAATGGCGTGGCAGAACAAACAAGAAGGCATACGATCATCGCTTCGCTGCTGGGTATCAAACATGTAGTGCTGGCCATCAATAAAATGGATCTGGTGGGCTATTCTGAGGATGTCTATAACAATATTGTGATCGATTATGAGCAGGTTGCAAAAACACTGGGATTAAAAAATATAAAATACATTCCTATCAGTGCTTTGCATGGAGATAATATTGTTGACCTCTCCGATAAATATCCATGGTATAATGGCGATTCCTTATTGCATTATTTAGAAACAGTAGACACACATACGGATATCAATTTAACCGATGCCCGTTTTCCCGTTCAATATGTGATCCGACCGCAAAC
>CAIMKO010000590.1 GCA_903841915.1 uncultured Chitinophagaceae bacterium
AATGATTGTCCTGAAAAAATAACCGTCCAATAACTGATCGGAAAAATTTTATTTAAAACCTGTGCCAATCCCGGCATACCAAAAGTTGGAAAGGTAAATCCGGCATAAGTAATGGCCAGCATGGTGAATACACTTGCCAAAGAAATGGCCAAGCGCATATTTTTTGTAAGTGTAATAAACAATATTGCCATGGCTTGATAGCTTACTATCAATAATAGCTCTGACAATAATATCGTAGCCAAACTTCCCCGCAAAGGCAATCCGAGAATAATAAAAAGATCGATATTCATACACATCGCAACCACACAAAAGAATAAAGTATAGGGCAATAATTTTCCAACTAATGCAATGATGATGCGGTTGTTTGCTTCCTCCAGCCATTTATCTGCTGTACCATATTGCAACTCGGAACCTATTGCATACAATGTTCCGAATAGTGTAAAAATCGTGAGCATCACAGGAAGAAGAATGAGTGTGATGAAATAAGCATAACTATTAAACGGATTAAATAATATTTCTGAATGAACTGCGATTGGAATGATCTGTGCTATTGCTTGCTTTTCTGTTTCACCATTACGCAAATGTGTTTGCAGTTTAATACCTGCAGATAAGGTTTTAATTGCTTTCTGAATCCCGCTATTCAATAAACTTCCTTTAATAACATTGGCATTATTCAAATATAATTCAACATTGGAATGACTTCCTTGCAAAATATTTTTTTCGGTTCCCTCGGGAATAAATAAAATAGCATCCACTTTTCCTTCATTCATTGCATTCCGCGCTTCCAATAAATTGCTAAAGTTTCTGTTTACAGATGCAATGGGTGTTGCATCGGTAAACGCAGCCGCTTTTCTTGAAATAGAACTATGATCCAGATCAACAACAGCAACAGGCAGCTTTCGGGGAACGCTTGAATAAAAAATGGAAGTGATTAAAAAAAATGAAAATAAAGGACCGATAAAGACCACAAATAAAGATGCGCCTTCTCCTGTAATTTTTTTCAACTCTCTTTTAAATACCTGTATGAAAGGATGATTACTTGCCATGATCTATTTTTTTGAAACCCTTACATCTGCCCAGTTTACAATGGCACTCATTCCCGGTCTTAGGCCAACAACATCTTCAATAGGAACCGCATGCACTTCAAAAGTTTTCATATCAAAATCGCCGGATGTTTTTGTTGCATTCCATGTTGCAAAATCTCCTAAACTATGGATATAACTTACTTTTAGTTTGATCACTTTATTTCCCAATGCAGGAAATTTTGCAGGGAATACGGATCCCATTTTAATATCAGCCAACAAGTCTTCTCTTAAATTAAACGTTACCCAACTGTCTTTTAAATTAACGATCGTAATAACAGGATAACCTGCTGAAACCAATTCGCCAGATTCTGCAATGATGTTTGCGATCTCGCCATCGATCGGTGCATAAATCGCAGTTTCTTTTCTATATGATTTTACTTCATCGATCGCGCCAACAGCTCGCAATACCATTGCATTTGCTGCATCTTTATCTTCTATACGACTTCCTTTTTTAGCCTTTGTCCAAATTGCCTCAGCAGCATTCTCTGTTTCTTTTGCAGCCTTGTATTGTGTTTCTGCCTCGTCCTTTTTTTGTCCGGGTGCAACGCCGTCTTTATATAAATTGTTGATACGGTCAAATGTTTTCTTTGCCAGATCGGTTCCGGCCTGCGCTTTTTTATAATTATTATATGCGGCCTGAATGTCCTCGATCTGTGCTCCTGCTTTTGCTTTATTGCTTTGTGCTTCAGCGCCTTTTAGTGCAGCATCTGCCTGTGCTAATTTTGCATCAATTTCCGGGCTGCCGAAAGTAAACAGCAATTGTCCTTTTTTAACTGAGTCTCCTTTATGAATCGGCAAGAGATCAATACGTCCAACTAATTTCGAAGCCACTTTAATTTGTGTTGCATCTACTTCTCCCTGCACTTCCAATGGCCTGGGTCGTGATATGATCATAATGGAATAGCCGATGAAGACAACAAAGGCTATTATTCCGATGGCGGCAAATACAATTCCTTTTTTATTCATGATGAAAACAATTATCTGTGATTAATTAATTTTTTGATTGATAGGATTCAGTGATAACACCTTGTTTATTTTGATAAGAAGAGAATTGTTCGGGGATCCCTGCATACTGGAGCATTTGTGATAGTGTTTTATCGAAACCATACATCGCTTCCAGTCTTTCAATTCTCACTTTTGATAAAGCTAATCTTGCGTCAACTACATCCGTGGCATTGGTCATTTCTTCATGAAATGCTTTTTCACGAACTCTTAAATATTCTTCTGCATATTTTTTTGCGGTGGTCAATTCGGCTAATTGTTCCCGATACATTTCGAGTTCGTTGTACAATTTATCGATCATCGTCGCGATATCTGATTGTGCTTTTTGTTGAACTTCTTTTACCTGATCGGTTTTATACGATGCCGCTTTTATTTTTTTATCGCGAGATGCTCCGTCAAACAAGGTCCATTTTGCACCAACACCAACCATCCATGTTGGCAAGTAGGGAGACAGATCTATGTTGGCAATATTATATGTTCCCTGCAAAGCAACGGTTGGCAAACGATTGGATTTTTCTGCATTATATCCTTCGATGGACAATTCCTTTTTTGTTTGCACCTGTTGCAACAATGGATTATTTTTTAAGGCGTTTGATTTAAAATAATTAACCGGCTCGATCGAATCGAGATAAAATAATTCGTTTGCAGGAATGATATTCGCATTCTCATTTATTGCGAGTGTATTAAGGAGTGCATGATTAATGATGAACGCTGTGTGTTTGGCTTTGTTTAATTCTCTTTCTGCCTGTGCATGATACACCTGTGCATTCAACACATCGGCGTGAGCGATCAATCCCTGCTTCTCCACTTTAATTGCATCGCTCAAATGATTTTGCATTCCGTTTAAAACATCCTGCCGCACTTTAACTGCCTGTTGTGCCAAACAAAGTCCAAAATATCTTTCTGCCAATTCACTCATCAATTCACCACGTTTTTGCTGCAGCAATTCATCGGCTTCTTTTTCTTTTATACCCGCAGCTTTATTCGCTGCATTAATTTTTCCACCCGTATAGATCGGCAACATGGCAGTTGCAGCAATCGTTCCAAAAGCTTTTTTCTGAATGGTTTGATCCCATTCAGCAGCTTGAACCTGTTGCAAACCTTGCTTTAATTGCCCTCGAACCACTTGTGTTGAAGCTGCATCGGAAAGATTACCCACTCCTGAAAAACTTCCGTAGTTGCTTAGTGTACTGTATAAAGGAGTGATCGCATCTCTTACAGGAGTAAGATCAAGATGAATATCATCCGACATTAAAAAATATCCTGCAGTAATACCAACAGTCGGCAAACGCAAAGCTTTTGCAGCTTTTGTTTCTTCCTGATTTTCTTTTTTAAGGAAATCGACTTGTTTCATATTGTGACTGTTGCGAAGTGCCATATCAACAGCCTGATCAAAACTTAATTTTCCGTCGGAAGATATTTGTTGCGCATTTGATTGTTGCCCGATCAACAATAAGGCAGTTGTCAAAAGGGGAATCCATCTTTTTTCAAACTTCATGTTCATTTGATTTTTATTTTAAATAGAAACCCCCAACCAACAGGCTTCCAATAATTGTTCTCTTGTTTTTTTTGTTTTGAGATCTGTTTTACCTGCGATAAATAATTTCATCATACTCACGATTGGTCCGTAGGATAATGCGATCAACAATGTTTCAGGCAGGTCTTTCACTTTCTTTTCTTTTTTAGCTTCTTTAATTATTTTTTGAATCGGTTTTAATATGGCCATGTTTTCTTCTTGTGT
>CAIMKO010000591.1 GCA_903841915.1 uncultured Chitinophagaceae bacterium
ATAATATCGCCCCTCCGGGGCTTACAACGTTCATTCATTTATCCGTACTACCATAATTTCAGCCCTCCGGGCTTGGATTTTATTGATTGATGCGATTATAATATCGCCCCTCCGGGGCTTACAACGTTCATTCATTTATCCGTACTACCATAATTTCAGCCCTCCGGGCTTGGATTTTATTGATTGATGCGATTATTATATCGCCGCTCCGGGGCTTACACCGTTCATTCATTTATCCGTGCTACCATAATTTCAGCCCTCCGGGCTTGGCTTTTATTGATTGATGCTATTACAATATCGCCCCTCCGGGGCTTACAACGTTCATTCATTTATCCGTGCTACCATAATTTCAGCCCTCCGGGCTTGGCTTTCATTGATTGATGCTATTATAATGTCGCCCCTCCGGGGCTTACAACGTTCATTCATTTATCTGTACTACCATAATTTCAGCCCTCCGGGCTTGGCTTTTATTGATTGATGCGATAATAATATCGCCTTATGGAGGCTTACTTCATTATGAAATCATTATGTAATGATTATTAAATCAACAATAGTAGAGGATCGAATTTTCTGAAGCATATAAATCCTTGTATTTGCATTTTCTTTTTACTAAAAATGCTTACATGAAATTCAGATTTGCTTTGCTTTTATTGACCCTGCTCAATACTGCCGCAAGGGCGCAGGATGTTTTTGTAAACAAACCCTATCTGCAAATTGGTGATCACAGTTCACCTCAATCCATGCAAATACTCTGGCATGCCACTGATGCAAATACAGATTGGGTGGTAGAACATAAGGACGCTTCTCTGAACAAATGGATAAAGGCTGATAGTGTACGTTTTACAATTGTTGCCGTTCTTGGTATCACAGCACATCGCGTATATCATGCCGCGTTAACGGGATTAACTGCCGGCAAAGCATTTTCTTACAGGATATGGAAAGATGGTAAACTTGTTTTTACTGCCGAAGCACAGGCTATTAAAACACAAGATCAACCCTATCGTTTTGTTGCATTTGGTGATATTGGTGCCGAAAAGCCGGATCAGAAAAGATTGGCTGTACAGGCATTTAAGGCTAAACCCGATTTTGTGGTGGTACCCGGAGATATTGTTTATGAGAATGGATTAATTTCTGAATACAATAAAAAATTCTGGCCCATTTATAATGCAGATCAAGTAAGTGATTCTGCAGCACCCATCATGCGCTCCATTCCATTTATTGCTGCAGTGGGCAACCATGATGCGGATAACAGGGACTTAGATAAATTTCCAGATGCATTAGCCTACTATTTATTTTGGGACCAACCGCTCAATGGTCCCTTGGGTAAAGAGGGTGGCGCAATTGTTCCTGTATTAAAAGGTTCTGAAACAAATAAAAAAGCATTCCTGACTGCTGCCGGTGAAACCTATCCGCGCATGTCCAATTTTTCTTTTGATTACGGAAATGCACATTGGCTCGTACTTGATGCAGACACTTATGTTGACTGGACCGATAAAGAATTGACTGATTGGGTATCAAAAGATCTTGCCGCATCCAAAGATGCAGTATGGCATTTCGTAATGTTCCATCATCCCGGTTTTAATTCTTCCAGAGAACATTATGAACAACAACAAATGCGATTATTGTCGCCAATTTTTGAAGTAGGCAAAGTAGATGTTGTATTTAACGGACATGTTCATAATTATCAAAGATCTTATCCCTTGTTTTTTGCACCCGATAAAAAGGGAACATTATTAGTGGGTGGTAAAGACAATAAAGTCGTTCGTGGCAGAGTTGTTCCCGGCAGATGGATCTTAGACAAATCATTTGATGGCAAATCCAACACCCATGCCAAAGGGATCATTTATATTGTTACCGGTGCGGGCGGACAGGAACTGTATAACCCCGAACAGGAAGCAGATGAGGATAGCTGGCAAAAATTCACGTACAAGTTCATCTCTACGGTTCATTCATTAACGGTTGCTGATGTAAACGGGAAGACTGCTACGATCCGGCAGATCAGTGCCGATGGCAAAGAAGTGGATTCCTTTAAAATAACCAAGCCATAAAAAGAATTTTTGGGGCTTTTTAGAAAATGAAAAGCAGCTTTGAAAAGCCAAGGGCCATTCTAATGGCCCTTTTTTTATTCGCTTGAAAGGCTATAAACAAAATAAATAGAAATTTTCTATTTAATACTATGCAAAAAAGATCCTGAGACCTTTTTGAGATCTCAGGATTCAAGGGGGGATAAATATTTTTTCTGTATCCTCTCAGCAAAAGAACATAAAAAGAAACCGGAATTTATTTTTTAGATGCTTTTTTCTTGGCTGCCACTTTTTTCTTCTTTACAACTGTTTTGGCTGCTTTTACCGGCTTAGGCTTAGTTTCCTTCTTTTTACCCAAACCATGGGTTAATATTTTCAGGGCCTTTTTAATTCTATGCTCGAACTTTTTATTACTGAGTTCAGATTTCAATGCTGCAAAAATCAAAGTGAATTCCTTTTCGATGTCAGGTGCTGTTTCTTTTTGCGGAACAATTGGTTTTTTACTTTCTTTTTTGGTTGCCATAGCGAGTAATATTTTTACAAACTTAACAATTAAATAATATTACCAATGTTAAGTTTTAGTATAGAATATAAGTTTAGTACGGCCGATCGCTAAATATGTGAATCATGTAAGTCTTTACAGCAAGTGTATAATGTTATTGCTGTTTTCATCTGGAACTTTATAGTCCATTCATTCCGACAACCCTTTAAATCAAAAATCATGAACTGGTTTATTATAATCATCGTTTCGATTCTAGCAATCGCATTAATTGTTTTTCTTGTCATGCGCGATCAAAAAGATGAAAAGGAACTGGAAGAAGAAATAGACAATGATTTTACCATTAATGAACATGAAAAAGGCCATATTGAAATTGAAGAAATTAACAAGACAGTTCATTAGATTTATAAAGTAATTAAAGCAAGATCTCATTCGATATACAGCACAATAAGTTAAGCAGATTCATGAAAAAAGTACTAGTTATAAATGGACATCCAAATAAGGATAGCTTTTGTTTTGGCATAGCAGAAGCCTATAAAAAAGGGGCAACCCGTTCAGGCGCCAGCATAAAAGAAATAATTGTCAGAGACCTGACCTTTAATCCGAATCTGGAATTTGGCTATCAGCAGAGAACTGAATTAGAACCAGATCTACAAGAGGCCTGGGAAAAAATTAAATGGGCTGATCATTTAGTATGGGTTCATCCTGTCTGGTGGGGGGGATTGCCTGCCATAACAAAAGGTTTCATTGACAGGCTTTTTTTGCCAGGCTTTGCTTTTCGCTATAGAGAAGATTCCGTTTTCTGGGATAAACTATTGAAAGGAAAAACGGCACATATCATTACAACGCTTGACCAGCCAAGCTGGTATTATTGGCTTGTATATGCAAGACCAAGTGTAAATCAATTAAAAAGATCAACATTGGAATTCTGTGGAATAAAACCTGTAAAAGTTACTTATGCAGGACCGATCAGAAAGTCAACAATAGTATTCAGAAATAAATGTTTGAAAAAGATAGAAGACTTAGGCAACCATTTGCTTTAACAATAATAAAATTATAAGATGCTAATCGGCCTCACTATTATTGCAATCCTCGTAATAATCATTTTCGCCGGAAGAATAACCCTCAATATTCAATTCAGTACAGAAGTAAAAGCACTTTTTGCTCAATCAAAGAACATTTCAGTCAAAAAATTCAGTCAGGATCAATTAATTGGTTTGCCCGAACCTGTTCAACGCTATTTTAAACTTGCATTAAA
>CAIMKO010000592.1 GCA_903841915.1 uncultured Chitinophagaceae bacterium
CAGAAAATATAGCTGTTGCGCTTTTTGAGGAGCTTCCCATATGATTTTTTCATGAGGAATTTGAGTCAGGATTTCCTGTACCAACCCTTCTCTCACTTCACCACTGCCTCTGTAAATCCCGACATTTCCGGCTTCACGTGCTTCTGCAATAACATAAGAAGAACCAGCTTCCAATTCTGCCCGCATTAATTCGATCCATTTATATGGCGGGATGATATGCGCAGCATCTTTACTTCCCACTTCACTCAACACTGTTCCGTGTTTCGTTAATTTTTCAATGTATCCGCATTTTTCTGCGTGTGGGATATCAATGCTGCCGTCACTCACTTCCATGTATGTAACACCGAATTCTTTACAAACATTGATATATTCATTGAACTGGTTACGAATTAGAAAAGCCTCAAATAATGTTCCGCCAAAATAAATAGGCATACCATATGATTGATACACTTCAATTTTTTCTTTCAAATTTGGAGTAACGTATGAAGTACCGAAACCTAATTTTACAATATCCACATGCGGACCAGCAACGTCTAAAAAATTGCGGACCTCATTTATACTTAGTCCTTTGTCCATTACCATTGTCAATCCATGCGTTCTTGGTTTAGGTGTACGCTCCGGAATTTGAGTAAGATTGAAATTCATCGTTTTTGTTTTAAGGAACTGCAAAAATAGTATAAATCAAAGCAATGAAGTTAGCAGACTTACACATTCAGAAAATAAAACGTGTTATATTTTTTTACCTTTTTTATATCGGGCAATAATATCAATCACTTGATTGTTTTGCAGGATACCGGGATTTAATTCAACAAATTTTTTCAAAAGCTTTGGTGCTTTAGACATCGCTGTTTCCAATTGCAGTAAAGCTTCTTTTGATTTTCCTGATAAAAACAGTGATGCACTATAATAAAAAAGAAAGATAGGCTTAACATCGGTTGCTTTGATTGCGGCGCTACACTGCTCGGCTGCCTCCTCAAAATATGTTGCTTTCAATAAACAACGAATCAATGCCTCCCAGCCGGAAGCACTGCGTGGTTTACTTCTTACAACATTTCCAAAATATAGTATTGCTTCTTTATATTGTTCCAGATTCATCTTGCACTCGCCCATTGCAAGATTATACTCCGGAACCGTGCGTTGCATACGCATTGCATTTTCTAACTGCTTCACAGCATTTTGCCATTGATCCTCCTGCATATAAGTTGTGGCAATTTTATAATAGAGTTTACTATCTTCAGGATTTAAGTGCACTGCTTTCTTATAGTGAAATCTTGCCTGTGCATAATTCCCTAAACGATGAAAACAATGGCCGATCGCTTCATAGATCACATCTTCAGGCCGAGACAATTCCAATACTTTCTCCAATACTTCAATAGCATCTTTGTATTTGCGCAATCTTAAATAGGCATCGCCCATATTTCGGTAAGCGTAATCAAATTTCTCATCGATAGCTACTGCATATTTATAGGCATCAATTGATTTTTCATACAATTTTAATCCCTGATAAGCTGCAGCCAAATTAAACCATGCAATTTCGTTGTACGGAAAATCGTCGATAATTTTTTGATGGAGCTTGATACTTTCTTCATTTCGGCCTGTAAAATCGGTCCAGAAACATATTTTATATAAAGCCTCTTCATTATTTGGATCTTCTTCGAGGATCAGTTGTAAACAATCGAATACTTTATCAAACTCCTCATAATCATCATAGACATCAGCCAGTTCAAATAAAAGATCCAATCTTTCTTCTCCTTCAAACATTTGTAAAGCTGCTTCCAATAATTCAACGGCTTTTGCCTGTTGATCAAGTGCGAGATAAACATCTGTCTTCAAAATAAATAAATTAACATCCGTACTATCGTATAATTCTGCTGTTTCCAGCACTTCCAATGCCTGATGATATTTTCTGTTTGCCAAAAGCATATCCGCTTTTTTGATCATCAGTTGAGAAGAATAGGGAAATTGTTCTAATCCTGTTTCTGCAGCCAACAAAGCTTCACTAAAATCATCTTTTTCATCAAAATAGTCAACGATCCGTTCAAAAGCTTCTTCTTCAAGAAAAGAGTAACTGCGACCCTGTTTAAGGTTCTGGTATTGCTGGAGTAATTCTTTTAGTTCTTCGCGGTCTTCGCGGGACGGATTATCTCTCATGCTTGGATTAGTTTATCTAAAATAAGGATATTTTAAAAGAAAATCAGTTTTCAGGCAACATTTTTACCCCTTGAACGTATCATATATAGGAATATAAATTGTTAAATATGGAAGAAAGAGTTATTTTCGTCCCAATGTTTCGGTTTCGCCACATACAAAAAATTGCTTTTGCTGCCATTTTCTTAATGGCTGTTCAGGTGGCTATTGCGTCATTTTCTTTCACAGGAATCACTGACGAAAGAAATAAAGCCAATAAATATTCCCTCAAAAATCTTAGTCTTTATTCGCATAGAAGTATTTCTATTTCCGGCTTAAAATCCGAAATGCAGTTCAAAGGCTCACAGTCTGTTACTCAAAAAAACAATGACGGTTCCCTAGAAATGAATTCGATGATGCAATTTGATAAGGGTAATACCACTTTTATTTTTCCTTATAAACTGAAGGTTAAATTCATTAAGGATAAGATCAGAATTCCTCTTCACTAATTTTTAATTCAGCATTCTGTAGTTGCTTGACTGTATGTCAAACTTTGATGCCGGCACAGG